>JAKITH010000060.1 GCA_021648185.1 Thiomicrorhabdus sp.
AGCCAAAAAACCGCTCAACCCTCTGTGCTAAATGACTATTAAAACGTTCTAAAAAGTGTAAGGAGCCTCTAATAAAAAGGGGTTCCAATCAAATGCTAAACCAAGATTCATAGGAACATTGTATGAAATCACTCTATCTCATCCTAGCACTATTCATCCTGCCATTTTCAGCCTCTGCTAACCAACAACTGGCTGACTATTTTTTTGCGGCTGCAAAAATGGGCGAAACAGAGACGCTTACCGAATTTTTAAACCACGGATTCCCAATCGATTTGCGTAACCATCAAAGCTATACCGCTTTAATGATGGCAACCTATCACGGCAATAAAAAAGCAGTTGAAATTTTACTTCAATACGGAGCCAATGCCTGCTTAAAAGATAAACGTGGTCATACCGCCATGATGGGCGCGATTGTAAAAGCAGAATGGAGCATTGCTAAACGCCTCTACAAAGAGGACTGTAAACAGGCTCATTCCACCGGAAAGACACTCGAGGAATTTGCTAACGTCTTTGGTCAAACCGAAAAACTGAACGCATTAATACACGCTTCAAAATAATACGTGGGGTTTCCCAGGTAACTCGACAACAAGCATTATCTGTTTTTCTTACCCTTTCTATCGTGCAAAAAACTTAACGAGGCAGTTGCTTTTGGCTTGTTTGAAACAAGTGCAACTCCAATTCACCTACGGCCTTATCAAGCGCCGTTGTCGCTTTAAGATACCGTGTGATCCACTCATCCAATTGATCTAGCGATTCCAATGTTAAATTTTCGGTTTGTTTTCGTATTGCTAATGCTTCTAACACAGCATGATACTGTTGTTCCTGTAAAGTTTTAATATTCTGCCAAATAGGTAAATGAGCAAGACGAGGATCATGCTGTAATAGCTGGTTTAATGCTTTAAACAGTTCACTTTTTTCAATGTGCGTCGCTTCCGTTTCATCGTACTCTATGTTTACTCCGTTCAAATACGACTGAGTTCGAGTTTTCCATAGGCGCATGTGCTCACGAACATCGGATAAGCATACGTCATATACCGCTGGAAAATCATTTTTTACTTCTGTTATAGCGTTATTAATTTTAAACTTTTGTACTTCATGGTTAAGTGTTTCTGCTTGTGAACTTAAAGACAGTGCTGTCGCCGAGGTCTCTTCAACCGAAGCCGTATTATTTTGAATATTATGATCCAACGCTTTCACCGCTTGCGTCATATCCGATACTTTTGACTGCTGATGTTGAATGGATAACACCACCTCATCTAAGGTACCGCCAATTTTAGCCACGCTCTCTTCTACCTGGCCAAATAGCGAATGAGTGGCTTTCACTTTATCAGCACCCTCATGCACCTTATTACCCGACTCTTGAATCAGTTTTTTAATGTCTTTTGCGGCTTCGGCCGACTTTCCAGCCAAGTTACGTACTTCACCCGCCACCACAGCAAACCCACGTCCATGCTCTCCCGCTCTTGCCGCCTCTACTGCGGCATTCAATGCCAATAAATTGGTTTGAAACGCAATACCATCAATCAATCCAATAATGGCTTCAATGCGCCCCGAGGTATTGGTAATACTTTCCATGGCTTGAATGGAGTCATTCATTGAAGATCGTGCTTGCTGATTTAACACAATGGCCTCTTTTGCAACCTCAGATACGGTTGTCAACTGACCTGTATTTTCCGCTTGCATATGGTTAATACCCTGCATATCAGTATTAATCTCTTGCAGTGTGGCCGCTGCTTCTTGCATTCGATCTGACAAATAATTAGAGACCGTTTCAGACTCCTTCGCCGACCCTAAAGTGGCTTCTGAAACGCCTTTAATTTGAAGTATAATGCTACTTAAATTATCCAATGAGGTATTCGTCGCCCCCTTCATTGCCGCTAACGAGCCACTGAAATTTTTATCAATGCGTTTTTGAAGGTCGCCACTGGCAAGTGCAACCATTACCTCTACCATTCCCTCTATCGCTTCATTTAAGCTTGCTAGTAAATCATTAATATTGTTAGCGGTATACAGGTAAAAACCATCCAGCCCGTCTGTCTCCAAATGCACACTGGTGTGTCCTTTGGCTGCACATTTCATGGCGTTATCTAGCGTAGTTTCTACTTGACGTTGCTGAGTTAAATCTTGCCACTCAATGACCGAGCCGATGCACTCACCCAAATCATTAATCACAGGGCGCTTAATAATTTCTAAAATAATTCCCGTTAATTCAACCTCATAATTACGCTTTTCTAACCTATCTTCGGTAAACATAGCGATTCCGGACTTTCCTGAATTAAAGACATCCAATGGCTTCTCTATAAGAGCCTTAGGATCCCAACCTTCAAATTCATTTTCCAGCATCGTCTGATGTTTCTGCCATAAACGATTTAGCGCCTTATTCATAAAAATAATTTCATTGAGTTTATTCACTACCATCATCGGGGTGGATGCATTATTCAACGCTTTGGTTAATCGAGTATTGTGATTCAGCTGCACCCGGTTTTCTTCATAGGTTGCGCCCATTTGAATTTGCATAATACGTAATCCAGACGCTAAATCAGCGATCCAAGTAGAGCCATAGGTATTCACAGGTTGACTAAAATCCCCTTCGGCAATCGACTTAGTCACCTCTACAAACTCTTTGGTTTTTCGCTTAATAAAGTGATTAATATACAGCGCATAGGTTAAGCCCAGCGACAGTACCGCAACCTTAATTTCCCATGAAATTTTTACAATTTCTAGGGTGGTTACAATCCCCATTAAGCTAATAAAAACCGTCAGAACCACCAGCATTAATACAGGGTTAATATGATTAAATAGGCTCAATTTTTTAGATAACGTATTTACGTAGCCATTTTTTAACGATACCTTACCCGCATTAATCGCCTTATAAGCCGCTTCCGCCGCCTGTTTTTGCGCATCGGTAATACGACGTCGTACCGAAAGATAACCGACTACCTCTCCATTTTTTAATACGGGCGTGACATTGGCTTCCACCCAATAATGGTCGCCACTTTTACAACGGTTCTTAACCAGTTGTGTCCAAGGCTTACCGGATTGAATCGTATCCCATAAATCTTTAAATGCAGCTTTTGGCACATCTGGGTGACGCAATAAACTATGCGGTTGGCCAATCAACTCTTCACGCGAATAGCCACTCACGCGAACAAACGTATCGTTTACACTCACAATCGTGCCATGTAAATCGGTTTGCGACACAATGGTTTCACCCTCAGGTACCTCTTGCTCTCTGCCTGTTAGCGTCCGATTCATTTCCTTGTCCTTTTTAGTCTAAAAACGTCTCTCACGATTATAACCAAAACATTCGTTTTCACCCCCCTAAAAAGCTTATCTAAAATCAACTTTATTACACGACACCTGCTTTAAAACAAGTAATTAACTCAAGATGAATAGGTGTTAACACGAGTAAGTAATGGGGTTATACGCAGCCATAAAAAATGTGAATTCAAGACGTCCATCAAACATGAGATAATACATTGGTCACCTTATGCCCAAATCCACACTTAAAAAATAGGCTTCACGTGCTAAAAACATTCACTGATGTTACAAAAATAAACAAACTCCTTTTTTTCACGCTCTTAATCATCACTCTCACCAGTTGTACCCCATCACCACACACCACCCATAAAGCCACTATTGTTGTTTTTGGCACGCTTGTGAATATTTCAATTTTTGCCCCCCCCCATCAAACACAGCAAACTGAGCAAGCAATTCAAGCCGTTGAACGGCAGTTTCACCAATTTCACCAACAGTGGCATGCATGGGAGCAAGGTGGCATTGTCAGTAAAATCAATCAAGCCATTGCCCAACAACAGCCCATAGAAGTCGATAACTCGGTGAAACACTTTATTGTGACCTCTCAAAAACTCACCCAACAAAGCCAAGGACTGTTTGACCCAGGCATTGGCCAGCTGGTTGATTTATGGGGGTTTCACTCCGAAACATGGCAAGGGCCGCCCCCTAGCCAACAACAGATTCAAGCTTGGCTTAACCAACGACCCAGCCTGCTCGATATTTCATTTACAGGCAACACACTCTCCAGCCGCAATCCCAATGTGCAATTAGATTTTGGGGGCAATGCCAAAGGATTGGCCATTGAGATGGCACTCGCCAGTTTGCAAAAATCGGACATTCAAAATGCCATCGTCAGTATTGGGGGTGATATGAAAGCCATCGGCTCTAAACATGGAGACCCTTGGAGAGTGGGCATTCAAAACCCACAACACCCCAATCAAGTGTTGGCCAGTATTGAGTTAAAAAGTGGGGAAAGCGTCATGACTTCGGGAGTGTATCAACGCTATTTTGAATGGCAAGGGCAGCGTTTTTCGCATATTTTAAATCCTAAAACGGGCTACCCTGCTCAGAGTTTTGCCTCCGTGACAGTCATCCACTCCAATGCCATCACCGCGGATGCCGCTGCCACTGCCCTGTTAATTGCGGGAAAAACACAATGGAAAACCATTGCAAAATCGATGGGCATTCAATATGTCTTTGCCGTAGATGAAAACGGAAAAATATTTCAAACAGACGCCATGGCAAAACGAATCTCTCTGTTATAATTTATGACATGAAACAACTACCCTCATTAGAACACCACTTTTTAATTGCCATGCCCTCGTTAAATGGCAGTTGGTTTGAGAAAACCCTTATCTATATTTTGGAAGACAATGAACTCGGCACCACCGGATTTGTGGTGAACTTACCGCAAAACTTTCAAGTAGAAGATTTATTAAGTCACTTTGACTTCCCCCCCCCTGAAAACGTCTCTTTTTTAGAGCAACCCATCTTACAAGGCGGCCCTGTAGATGTAGAGCAAGGCTTTATTTTTCATAAGCCAGAAGGCCAATGGAAAAGCTCTGTCGCCTTACCCGATGGATTAACCATGACCTTTTCGGATGATTTTGTGGAAGCGCTGAGTAAAAACCAAGCACCGGAACAATTTCTAATCTGCCTTGGTTTTTCTGGCTGGAATTCTGGGCAACTCGCCCAAGAGATACAGAGCAACAGTTGGCTCACCATCCCTTATAATGAAAGCTTACTGTTTGATACCCCTATTGAACAAAAATGGCAGGTGGCTTTAGAAACACTGGGCATCTCTCCTGAATTTTTAACCCTAGAGGCGGGAAATGCCTAAACACACACAAACAGACGCTCTTGCAGGCGTGCTCATCGGATTTGACTTTGGTTTGCGTCGCATTGGCGTTGCAATTGGGCAAACCATCACCCAAACCGCCAGCCCCGAAGCCATTGTAAACAGTAAAGATGGCAAGCCCGATTGGGATCACATTACGCGCTTATTTGACGCTTGGAAACCCGTGGCCATTGTGGTGGGTTTGCCCATGCGTTTAGACGGCTCGGAACAAGCACTTACCCAACCCGCTCGTAAATTTGGGCAACGGCTCAGTGGCCGCTATCATTGCCCTATTTTTTATATGGAGGAGCAACTTAGCTCCATTGCGGCCGAAAGTCGTCAATTGAAACAAACCCATATTGATGATCATGCCGCACAAATTATTTTAGAGAACTGGTTGCAGGCTAACGCACTCAACCCTACCGTTTAGGATATTTATGACAGAACTCAACATTCAGGTCAACACACTCATTGAAGACATCTGCACCCAACTACAAAAAAAAGATATTCTAAAGCAATCCCCTAAAATGATAGGGATTCGTACCGGTGGTGAATGGGTTGCCCAAAAGTTGCATCAAACACTTGAACTATCCGACCCACTTGGCGTGATTGACATCTCTTTTTACCGCGATGATTTCTCTAAAATTGGCCTCAATCCCACCACCAAACCCTCTGACATTCCATGGGATGTGACAGATCAACACATTATTTTAGTAGACGATGTGCTGTTTACGGGGCGCACCATTCGTGCCGCTTTAAATGAGATTTTTGACTACGGCCGTCCTGCCAGTGTCACGCTCGTTATTCTGTTGGATCGCCAAGGCTGTCGTGAACTGCCTTTTCAGGCGGATGTGGTGGGCATGTCATTAACGTGCAATCAAACCATTAAAGTTACCGGACCTGACCCCTTAAGCGCCACTATTTTAGAACCCAAGGAGAAGAAGGCATGATCGCACGACTGTCCAGTCCCAATATTCAACTCAATGAACTCGGCAAACTGCACCATTTTCTAACCCTTGAAGGGCTAAAACAACCCCATTTGGTCGAAATACTGGACACCACCGAATCGTTTATTAACCCCAAAACCAACGAGATTAAAAAAGTGCCGTTGTTGCGGGGGAAAAGCATTATGAACCTATTTTTTGAACCCAGCACCCGAACACGCACCACCTTTGAGATTGCCGAAAAACGCCTTTCTGCCGATGTGTCCAGCCTAGACATTCAAACCTCTGCCACCAAAAAAGGCGAATCATTGCTCGATACGTTATGGAACTTACAAGCAATGCAAGCCGATATGTTTGTTATTCGTCACGCGCAAAGCGGTGCTGCCCAATTTTTTGCCCAACACGTTGCCCCCGATGTTCACGTACTCAACGCGGGCGATGGACAACACGCCCACCCCACTCAAGCCATGCTCGATATGTTTACCATTCGCAAGCACAAAGGCGATATTTTTGACCTAAAAGTCT
>JAKITH010000061.1 GCA_021648185.1 Thiomicrorhabdus sp.
CAACGCGCAGTAAAAAAGCCAAAAAAATTATCCGTAAAAGAATCACATCAGGCCCCGCATTGCCGGGAAAATTAGCGGATTGTACTGACGTGGATTTAACCCGAACCGAACTGTTTTTGGTGGAAGGAGATTCGGCGGGTGGTTCGGCCAAGCAAGCCAGAGATAAAAATTTTCAGGCCATTATGCCGTTGCGAGGCAAAATTTTAAATACGTGGGAGGTCGATTCTAGTCAAGTATTGGCTTCTCAGGAAATTCACGACATCAGCGTAGCGATTGGGGTGGATCCTGGGGTGGAGGACATTAATGGACTGCGCTACGGTAAAATTTGTATTTTAGCCGATGCCGATTCCGATGGATTACACATTGCTACGCTCATTTGTGCGTTGTTTGTAAAACACTTCACCCCATTGGTTCAAGCAGGGCATATCTATGTCGCCATGCCGCCACTGTATCGAATAGACGTAGGAAAAAAGATTTTTTATGCGTTAGACGAACCTGAAAGACAAGGGGTGTTAGACAGAATCAGCGCCGAAAAAATGCCCGGAAAAGTCTCGGTCACGCGCTTTAAAGGGTTGGGTGAGATGAACCCCGGACAATTAAGAGAAACCACGATGTTGCCCCAAAGCAGGCGTTTAATTCAGTTGCAACTGAATGATATTGAAGCGGAATCGGAACTGATGGATAAATTACTGGCTAAAAAACGTTCAGGAGATCGTAAGGCGTGGTTAGAAGATAAGGGGGATTTGGCGGAAGTTTAAGTTTTTATAAATTTTCTCCCCCCCCTCTAGCTGAAAAATTACCGTTTAAAATCGTTCGTGATAACTGGTAAAGCTTTGAATTACAAGCTCTTCATGTGTGTTTAGCTCTGAAAATTCCACTCCAATTAAATATTGATTTTGTACTTTAGAAAAGCAAGCAATTTTAGAGGTAATGGCAAGATCGTTGTCATTATCGTAATTGGGTAGGCTAAAATTAAGGGTGATGATTTGACCAATACTTAAATTGTGGTTGCATAAAATTCCGGCACCACACTTTGAGATATTTAAGAGCTTTGCTTGAACTGGCTCCTCTGCATCAGGGGCTTTGAGTGTGGCGGAGCGATTGATGGAAATGCGTTGCGCGCAACGTGGATCGGTTTGAGGCGTAAAATCTGTCATGTGTCTTATAATACCTTATGTGAAGTATACCCAAGGTGGTTAGGGTATATAAGATGAGACCTTTGTACGAAAGGATGCACGGACTCTTTTCAGTACCCCCTTGAGGGGTATAAAAAAGGCTAAAATTCACCTGATTTTTGTTGAAAACCTTGCGAATAGCGGGCTATTTCGGCCTCAATCAGGTAAGTTTTATCACTTTTTCCGCTCGCGCCCTTCTCGAGCAAAGGTCTCAAGAAGAATGATCAATTTTGTTGTGAAGCAAGGGTAACACCTTTTAAAAAAAATATAAAGGAGTGCGTTATGGATGCATCTGAACAGCTACTTTTGCTGGAAGTTGAAAATATAAAATGCGGCGGCTGCGCTCAACATATTAAAAATACTTTGTGCTCAATAGATGGGGTGGAGATGGTTGCCATTGAGGTTGAGCTAGGGTTGGTAAAGACGACGCTTAAAGAGGGGGTAGATGTGGCTGCATTGCAACAAAAGGTACAACAAAAATTGCTTGAAAAAGGCTATCCCGTGGTTGGAACCGTAGAGGGACTTAAAGCGGTTGGCGTAAAAGCAAAGTCGTTTGTCTCTTGTGCGATAGGGCAAATGTCAAAAAATTAAAGGGAGTGTTGGAGTGTCACAGCAAACGATAAATTATGAAGGCATTGAGCAAAAAAGCGTGGCTGAATTTGCTGAAAAAGCCTATTTAGACTATGCCATGTACGTTATTTTAGACCGTGCGTTACCGCATATTGGTGACGGTTTAAAGCCGGTACAGCGCCGTATTATTTATGCCATGTCTGAGCTGGGACTGAAAGCCTCCTCAAAACATAAAAAATCGGCTCGAACCGTAGGGGATGTGCTGGGTAAATTTCATCCACATGGCGACAGTGCGTGCTATGAAGCGATGGTGTTGATGGCGCAAAATTTTTCGTTTCGTTACACCTTGGTGGATGGTCAAGGGAATTGGGGGTCGATGGATGACCCTAAATCGTTTGCAGCGATGCGTTATACCGAGGCTCGATTGTCTAAATTCAGTCAACTGTTACTGGAAGAGACCGCGCAGGGAACGGTTGATTGGACGCCGAATTTTGATGGCACATTACAAGAGCCTTTAGTGTTACCCGCACGAGTACCGCATGTATTATTGAATGGAACATCGGGGATTGCGGTGGGCATGGCGACGGATATTCCCCCTCATAATTTAAGAGAGGTAGTGGACGGTTGCATTGCTTTATTAGCGGATCCTAATTTGACAACAGAAGCGTTAATGGAGTTTATTCCCGCGCCCGATTACCCTAATTCGGCACAAATTATCACCTCCAAAACCGAACTGTTTAAATTGTACGATACGGGGCACGGCTCGATTCGCCAGCGTGCGCAATATCGTGTGGAAGATGGGGTAAACGTGGTCATTGATGCCCTGCCTTATCAAGTATCGGGTACCAAGCTGATGGAGCAGGTTGCGGCTCAAATGCGGGCGAAAAAGTTGCCAATGGTGGTCGATTTACGAGATGAATCCGACCATGAAAACCCCGTACGATTTGTGATTGAGCTGCGCTCCAAGCGAGTGGATGTGGAAACGGCTATGTTGCACTTGTTTGCGACAACAGATTTAGAAAAAAGTTACCGCGCCAACTTTAATGTCATTGGTTTGGACGGTCGGCCACAGGTTAAAAATTTACGTTCAATGCTGGTTGAGTGGTTAAGTTATCGAACTGAGACGGTACGCCGTCGTTTGCAATGTCGTTTAGACAAAGTATTGGCTCGACTGCATATTTTGGACGGCATGTTAATTGCCTTTTTAAACATTGATGACGTCATTGCGATTATTCGAGAAGAAGAAAAACCCAAACCTGCTTTAATGAAACGGTTTGGGTTATCGGATACACAAGCCGAGTCGGTATTGGAGCTTAAATTACGCCACCTTGCTCGTTTGGAAGAGATGCGTATTCGCACCGAACAAGCTGAGTTGGAAAATGAACGTAAAAAATTAGAACGAATTTTAGGCAGTGCCGCTCGTTTAAAAACACAGGTAAAAAAAGAGTTGTTACAAGACGCCGAGCAGTTTGGAGACGATCGTCGCTCGCCACTTGTAAATGCGCGTGCGGCTCAGGCCATGAGTGAGCAGGATCTATTGCCATCCGAAGCCATTACCGTGGTGTTGTCTGAAAATGGCTGGGTTAGAGCCGCCAAAGGGCATGATGTTGATGGCGAATCATTGGGCTATAAATCGGGTGATGCCTTTTGCTCTCAAGCGACAGGGCAGAGTCGTCAAATGGCGGTGTTTATCGACAGCACAGGACGGACTTATGCACTGTCTGGGCACAGTTTGCCATCCGCACGATCGCATGGCGAACCTTTAACAGGGAGGTTAAACCCACCTTCAGGCGCACACTTTACCCAAGTGATAATGGGGCTACCAACGGATAAAGTGGTATTGGCGTCCAGTGCCGGCTTTGGTTTTATGACGGAGTTAGGCAATTTATACGCTAAAAATAAAGCGGGTAAAGCGTCCATTAGTTTGCCTGCGGGCAGTACGGTTTTAACGGCGGTAAAAGCTGAATCTGAACAGTGGTTAATGGTGGTCACCAGTGAACCCAAAATGTTGGTATTTCCTGTGGAAGAGTTGCCAGTTTTGACAAAAGGAAAAGGCAATAAATTGATTCAGATGCCAAAAGGTGAACAGGTAACGGCTATTTTTGCCTTTACACCGGGCGAGAAAGTGGTCTTAAAAGCAGGTAAATACCAAAAAATATTTGGCCCCACGGCCATTGAAGAGGCACTGGCAAATAGAGCTAAAAAAGGCATTGTCTTACCACGAACTTTAAAAAAAGTAACGGGTATTTCATTGTCAAATGGTTAAAAAAATCTGGTTTGGTATGGCGATTGCTTTAAGGCTTTAGCAGAATGTTTTGTCAATATATCGTTCATTAAGACATTCTTTTTAGAATGCGTTAAGCCCTAAAAATAAGTGAAAAAATATGATAGCTAAACCTGTTGGTATACTGATTATTATGCTCAGCCTCTTTGGCGGCTTTATGCTCATGGGCGGTAATTTACTGTCCTTATGGCACCCGTCAGAATTAGTCGTTATTTTAGGTTTGGCATTAGGAACTTTTTTAGCCTCAACCCCCGTTTATATTTGGTGGCGTAGTTTTGGGTATTTAGGCCGTTACTTTTCGGGAGAGAAGGTTACAAAAGCGTTATACGCCGATACACTTGGCTTGCTGAATGAGTTGGCACGTCTGTCCCGTTCAGCAGGGGTTCTGGCCTTGGAAAAACACATTGTTAGCCCTGAAACCAGTCCTGTTTTTGCTAAATATCCAGCCGTATTAAAGCACAAAGATCTTAAAAAATTCATTATCGATAATTTCAACTATCTACTGTTAAATCCTCCTAAAAGCCAAAAATTTGATGAATACTTGGATGACCAAATCCATGACATTATTATTTCAATGAGTGAAGTGCCTAAATCGCTTGGTAAGGTTGCCGATTGGTTGCCGGGGTTTGGGATTGTCGCCGCCGTATTAGGTGTTATTTTGACCATGGAGCTACTCGGTGGCGATATGGATGTCGCTAAAATCGGAACGGCAATTGGTGCCGCTTTGGTCGGAACGTTAACGGGGATTTTTGTGGCTTTTGCCATCTTAGCACCGTTTGTTCACGCCATGGAAGTTATGGTTCGTCAGGACACCGCGCTGCTTGATATGAGTGCCGCGTTTATGTCCGCCTATGCCAATGGCGTATCGCCTAATATTGCGTTAGAAATAGGTCGTCAGCGAATTCCGCCTGAGTTCGAAGTGCCTAGGGAGTTATAGAAAATGAAGCTCTTTACGTTGTCTTCTGCTGTGAGAAAAGTGTAATGTCACGTCGTCGTCGAGGTCACGACGAAGGCTCGCATGGTGGTGCATGGAAAATTGCCTTAGCCGATTTAATGACCGTGCTGATGGTGTTTTTTTTGGTCATGTGGCTCATGGCCGCAGTGGACCCAAAAGATCGCGATGCCTTTGTAAAAAGTATTTCGGGAGAGACCGTTGAAAGTGGTGATGTCCCCATGTTGGATATGGTGCCAGCTCAAGTAGAAATTGTGCAATTGGAGTTAAAACCTGCCATTTCAAAAGCCGACATTGAAGCGGCCATGAAAGAGATTAACCCTAAAGACATTAGCATTGAAGACACCGAAGCCTATACTCGAATTACATTAAAATCCGATAGCTTTTTTGAAAGCGCGCGTGCAACCATCAGTGATAGTACGCGTGAGCAACTGGAAAAACTAGGTGAAACATTGGCGGGGCGCAATCAATACATCACGATTGCAGGCTACACCGACAACCTTCCCATCAACAACTTTCAATTTCCATCTAACTGGGAGCTTTCCGCAGCGAGAGCGGCAACCGTTGCTCGAACCTTTATTGATATGGGTGTGGACAAGCGTCTGTTAACCATTGAAGGCAAGGCGGACAATAATGAAGTGGCGCCTAATACGACCGCTTATGGTCGCTCACTCAATCGACGCGTGATTATTACGGTGGATAAATTGACACCCGTCTCGTTTGACTGAATTTTTTATCTAGCCTCTTTCTTATACAATGCTTTCATGGTGTAAAATACTTATTTGATTTACGGCCTTTTACCCTAATCCCCAGATAGAAAAGCGCCTACTGTTGGTACGCTATAAACGTATTTTCTATCTGGGGATTAGGGTTTTATACAAAGGTCTCTTAAAGCGATTAATCATGAGGTATTATCAATGGGATCAAATGTATCCGTATCATCTACTGGCGTCATCAGTGTACTTGCAAAAGTTCCTTGGATGCTATTTATTATTCTCTTTTTAATCGGTGCTGAATATCTGCAACTCTCGTTAGACGGCGTGGTGGGCTATAGCTTTATTACGTTAGCCATAATAGTGCTGTTTATCGAAATGTTTAAGGCGGGAGATGTGAGTGCTATCGCATTTTTAATGGATCAATTCTGGGCCGTTGTAACGGTTGTTCTGGCGACAGGGTTACTGAGCTATTTATGGTTTGTTGAAGGCAGAGAACCTAGCTTTTATCACTGGATTGGTTTTGCCATTATTATTGCCGATGCGTTATTAAATCCATTTAATGCGTTTAGAACCGCTTTGCGTAATTTCGATGTACCGGGTTAGTTGAGTTAAAGTGACTAAAGGACGATACTTTGAATTCAAGTACTACCTTTTAAAAGGAAGAGGGGGAGTTTTCAATCTAAAATATCCCCCCCCCCTATCAAGCGCTTAAAGTCGTTGAATAGCCGTGCTATTCGCCTTAAATATACTAAAAACTTGACTCAAAATGACTTTCTCTCGTCACGATTATAGTTCTCAGACAGGCTCCTAGGGATCTAAAGCATGGATAAACTAAGGATTTGAAAAGTGACTCAAATGATTAAGTCTACAAAGTCAATTTTGGATTGCAG
>JAKITH010000062.1 GCA_021648185.1 Thiomicrorhabdus sp.
CCGTTGCTTGCAAATGGGCTAACCAATATCTGCTATATTCTAGCGCGAGAAGCCCATAACAATTTTTCTTCCATGTTAGGGAAAAGACGAAACTGCTACGCTCGTTATTTACAAACGCCGACAGATCCAGCGCGGCATCTGCGGCGATCCACCCAGGTTGCGTTGCCGAGTTTGGCGTTGGTAAAGTTTGTGTTGAAGATGTCCGCACCATGCAAATCGGCGCCTTCAAGGTTTGCCGAGTCAAAATTTGCATCGCTGAGGTCAGTGTTGTCGAGTTTTGCCTTGGATAAGTCCGATTGTTGAAAATTCCCAGCTTGCAAGTTAGCGTAACTGAGCTTCGCTTTGTGAAATTTTGCATTTACGGCGCTAACGCCGGTCAAATTCGCTTGCTCAAAATTTGCTTGACTGACATCCCCGCCGTTTAATTGAGCGAAATTTAGTTGGGCGCTGTAAAAACGCGCATTTATTGCGCTAACTTTATTGAATTCGGCGTGGTGTGAATTTGATCGATCAAAGCTGCTGCCATCTAGGCGGGCGTTGTTCAATGTGGCTCTAAGCAAGTTGGCGCCGACAAAGCGGGCATTTTTTGCTTTTATTTTAGCGAGATTAGTTTCGCTTAAGTTTGCATTGCCTAGATCCGAATCACTGAGTTGAGCGCCTTCGAGATTGGCTTTACTTAAATTGGCGTTCTGCAAAACGGATTCGCGCAAGTTTGCTTTACTGAGTTGAACGCCGCTTTTGTCACAGTTGTCCCAGTTGACTAGGTTAGTCGGTGGCTCAGCGCAGTCCGCAAATGCAATGAAAGGTAAAAAGTATATTGTGAATAGGTATAGTTGGTGTTTTTGCATGTTGAATAAGTTTCGCTCGAAAAATTAGGTGATCCAGTTCTTAGTCCATACCTTGCCGTAACAAGTTCGTCGTTATCTTACCGATCTGTTATGTAGATAGCTAATATGATTTAATACACAGATCCAGAATGGCAGCTGCTCGGCAGATGCACGCATATTTTGGTGCATAAACAACCAAATGTTTGCGATCTAATTAATTTATGGAGTTGATGTTGAAAACACAAATGAAGAAAAAGGTGTCGGGTTTCACCCTCATCGAGATCATGGTGGTTATTGTTATCCTCGGTATTTTAGCAGCAGTTGTGGTGCCACGCGTTATGGATAGACCAGACGCCGCTCGAATGGTTAAAGCGAAGCAAGATATTCGGGCACTGGAAGGGGCGTTGGATTTGTATCGTTTGGATAATTTTAATTATCCCAGTACGGACCAGGGTTTGGAGGCGTTGGTAACCGAGCCATCTGGCTCACCTGAGGCGAAAAGCTGGAAAAGTGGTGGATACATGAAACGTTTGCCAACTGACCCATGGGGATCTGAGTATCAGTATTTGAGTCCTGGCATTAATGGTGATATTGATATTTTTACCTTTGGGGCTGATAGCGAAGAAGGGGGAGAAGATGCGAATGCAGATATCGGCAATTGGAATCTTGACAGCAACTAACCTCGGTACGGCATATTAATGACACGATGTTTTACTTGGCTTCCGGTTTGCGTCATTCTCTCGTATTTATCGACGCATCCGACCAGCAATAAAAAACCAGGCTGAGTTTCATTTATCTTGACCACTTCTTTATCAAAAAAACTGGCGAATCATAGACAGTGCGCAAAGCCATCTGCTTCATTGGGTGGTTCTCGCGCGTTGCGCCAGCCGCGCGGCTTTACCTTGTTGGAATTGATTGTCGTCATTCTTATCATTGGACTGCTCATATCCATGGTGACTATTTCGGTAGGCACCAGTACCGATAAGAGCTTGGAAACCGAGACCAAACGCTTTGCCTCTCTCATGAAACTGGCTTCTGATGAGTCTATTCTCAATGCTCGGCCAATTGCCGTTCAATTGGGCAAACAAAGTTATCAATTCACCATCGCAGGTGAAGTTGACAATGATGACCCTATTTTTCGCCCTCGCGAAATAGCAGAACAAATTCAACTGGTTGTGATGATTGAAGATGAAATCATTGATTTTGATGAATTGGAAGAAGAGAATTTTGCAAATATTTATATTTTCCCCAGCGGAGAAATGACCCCGTTCAGCATTATTTTTTCACAGGACGACGGAGCAGCCTATGAGGTCACGGGGAACTTTTTTGGTAAAATCGAGTTTGTTGGAAAAGTGCAGAGCCCTGACGAGTGAATAAGCATAGTTCAAATGGATTCACCTTATTAGAAGTATTGATTGCATTGGGCGTACTAGCGATTGCGCTGGGTGCCATTACCCAAACGATTGGCAATGCGACATCTAACGCTGGCTATTTGCGCGATAAAACGTTTGCGCATTGGGTGGGGATGAATCAAGTCGCGGAACTACAAGCAAGTCAAAACTTTCCATCGCTTGGAATAGAAACAGGTAGCGAAGTGATGGCCAACCACGAGTGGTATTGGCGGCGTGAAGTCAACGAAACACCCGGGCGAGAAGAAATATCCAACCGCAGTCGCCAAATAGTGATCGAGGTTCGCCGTGATAGAAATGATAAAAAGCCATTGGTTAGTATTATGACTTTCGTCGCCAAGTCAATTTAACTCATGTTAAAAAAAACC
Source organism: Thiomicrorhabdus sp. (assembly GCA_021648185.1). Next base: position 2,605 of record JAKITH010000062.1, read on the forward strand.
AAAGGTTTTACCCTATTAGAATTATTAATCGCCATGATGGTATTTTCAATTTTATCGATAATGGCATACGCCGGATTGCGATCGATTATCGACGCCAAAATGCACACTGAAAAAGTTGCCCAACAAATGGTGGAACTACAAACCGCATTTATGTTTATTGGTCGTGATATTGAGCAAGCGATTGGTCGCAGTGTGCGGGATGGATTTGGTGATGTGCAGCCGGCGATGCAAGGTGGTGGATTTGGCAGAGACCTCATTCACTTGACTCGTGCGGGATACACAAACTTTCTGAAAACGTCTCGCAGTAACTTGCAGCGAGTCGCTTATCGGCTCGCAGATGAGGAGCTAACACGCGTCTCCTGGCCAATGCTGGACCAAGATTTCAATGATGATGTGTATGCGCGGGTTTTGCTGGACAATGTCAAAAAAGTCGAAATTTTTTATGTTGATCGTGCCGGGGAAAAGCAGGACCAATGGCCGCCAGCATTTGGCGGTGAAGAGGATGACAAACAAACCCAACTGCCAAACGCAGTCATTATCACGATTGAGATTGGAAACACGGGTGAAATCCGGCGGGTTTTTCGTGTCTTGCCGGGTGAAAACATCATAAAAAATGGCGTTCCTCAACCGTGAAGCGCGCGATAAGGCCATTGCGAAGCACACAGCGCGGAGTCGCTTTAATTACCGCGTTATTGGTTGTTTCACTCGCCACTATCATGGCTATTTCGTTGATGTCACGTCAGCATATTGATATTCGGCGTACCGGTAACATGATGCAGTCAGATCAAGCTTACCTCGATGCCGTTGCGGCAGAAACGTTTGTTGGCCAGTTGTTGGCAAATGTTCGTGCCAGCGGTCAGAGTGATTTTGATGATTTAAGTTTGTTTAACTTGGCGCTTGTTCAGCTCAGTGGCGATATGTCGTCTGAAATCCGGCTGGTGTCAGTGCAGGCGACCTACCCAGAGTCAAAATTTAATGTGAATACCTTGATTACGGATGAAGGTAAGGTCAATGTCAAACAACAGGCGGTTTACCGCAGGCTGCTCAGCTCCATTGTTGCGGAATTAGGCGGAAACACCGATCAAGTGGACAGCTTGATCTCCAGCTTGCTTGACTGGCTGGATCAAGATGAAGAAGCGCGTATTGACGGTGCAGAAGACAGCGTTTACGAAAATAAAGATATCCCCTACAAAGCGGCGAATCGTATGCTGGTGAGCATATCGGAGCTACGTTTGGTTGAAGGTTATAGCAAGGCGTTGTTAGAAGGCGTTCCGGCAGATGAAGAGCAAGAAACTGACGCGATTGAAGGAATATTAGCCTACGTGGATGCGCTGCCTTATGAGTATTCGACCATCAACGTTAACGCTGTGTCAAAGCCTAAAATCATTGCTGCACTATCTACATATCTTGAGCCGGGCATGGTTGATGAGTTATTGGACGGGAAGCCCTTTGAAAGCATTGACCAATTCACAAAAAACGAAACATTTGACTCAATTAAAAGCGGTAGTCAGGAAACGTGGAAAAAGCTCACCGACGAAATGAGGTCATATCAAAATAACCTCGCAATTCAAAGCAGTTATTTTATGGTCAAAAGCAATGTCGTTATCGGGAAAACCGTGGTGAATTTAAATAGTTTAATCTATGTGGATAAAAACGGCACTAAATTCGAAGTCATATCCCGGGTTATTTGCACGGATGGGATTTGAGGACGCAAAGCTTGGGCGTTTATGTGTGGTATATTACACGCCCACTCAAATGTAACCTAGATCCTGCAAGTGCTCACGCTTACTCAGCACAAGCTCTTGACCTGCATCACGTTTTTAAATTTTCGACAATCACAATGAGGATTGCGCTTAAATTTAAAAACGCGCTACAAATCAATATCCTGCACTGAGTAAACATGATCACTTGCAGGATCTAGGTAACAGTGTTTATCATAAAGCGTATAACAACGCTGAAAAGGCCTGGTTATCAACGACGTTAGTTGCGACACGAAGTCGCATAAATATGTGTTGTGGGAGGTGTGAAAAAAAAATGTGACGGGAAAATATAAAATTATTTTCTCATCATAAATTGAAATCACATCAAGCACAACCGGGAATTCTACTTCCCGTATCCTACCAGCCATGCGACAAGGATGTGGTCTGAAGCGTCTGGGACAATGTACCCTGTTAAGAGGAACCGTGAGGGGAATCGGAACTGCGAGTGTTACGCGGTCGGGGGCTAGGATAGAGTGATAAGGTGAACATATGTAAACTGTTGTTGATGTTCCGTTACGTTGCAGAGCAGCTAAAGACACTGATAAGCTGTGACCAAAAGGTAAGTGATCTCGGTACGATTGTAATAACGTCGGTCGTACGTAGACAAAGTATCATCGGAATACAGACAGCACCTAAGTTACTCGTTAAGGTATTTATGTGGAACGTGGCAATGTCGTATAGTCCTCCATTCGTGGAGAAAGCTGCCTGCAAGGGATGCCGATGGCTGTGCGGGAATGAAGATGGCGGAAAAAGCGAATGGCATTCTGTAATGGAGTGTATACGGGCTCAAGATTTGCCCGGCACGAAAGTGAGCAGACGTCCTATCCTGGTGCTTCGTTGCGAGAAAGTTTGGAGAATCGATTTTAAGAGGGAAGGCAAATGACGGCCCTAGTAGCTGGTGCACCCTCTACACGTTAATTCGTGATTGTCGACTGCAAATGTGTATCGCAAAGACCGATGGGGAAAGCAGAGGATGAATAGATACTTAATGTTCACTATTTGTATTCTCTACCGTTTGATAGTATGTCAAACTTATTTAACGATTTGCGCAAGTCACGTCCCTGTTATTGATCTTGAGTGTAAGTAACCATATCAATATGGGATAGTGATGCAAATGGTTTTACTAGGTAATCGGTTGGGTCGTGAAATATCGGCTTTTGAAGGGCTTGAGCCGTATGATGGGAAACTATCACGTACGTTTCTTAGGGGGCGAAGGGCCGTGAGGCCCTTAGCTACCCGGTGTGTTTTTGATGTTTTGGAATTATAAATTTGAATTGCTATAAATAAAGTCAAGGGAGCTTATTATCAATGAGTGGATTGCCTGATTCTAGTTGGTTAAATGCTTTTAAACTGCCTACACAGGTAATGGTAGGTTTGTTTATCGCATGTTCAATTCTACTTTTTATTGATTCAAAGGAAGTGATAACGCTAAACCAATTCGGCAACCTATCTAAGTCTATTATTATTGCAATCACAGTAGTTTCAGGTTCGCTTTCGTTTACGGGTATTTTTAGTTTTTTCAAAGATCAATTTACTAACAGTCAGAAACGTTCCATTCTTTCTCAACGTCGCTCTATTCGTACAAAGGAAAATGAGTCCAACAAGGAAAAGAATCAAAAAAAAGTAATCCAAAGGCTAGATTATCTTTCTTGTGATGAGACTAGGCATTTGGTTAAATGCCTAGAAGGCAATACGCAATCGTTTTTTACTTATGTCCACAGTTCTTCAGTTGGAACATTGATTAGTAAAGGACTCGTGTATGGCACGGGTGGTACCCATAACCAAGATCAATATCCATTTACAATTCACGACGAGGTATGGCAAGAATTAGTTAGTCGTAAAGAAGAGTTTTTGTTAAAACATCAGGAATGCGTGAAAGAAAAAGAGGCCAAAGACAAAAATAAACGATTTCGTCGTTAACAAAAATCAATCTATTTACATGCTGGATAGGGTGAAACTAGCATTGAGGGAATCAACACATAACAAGGTTAATTAACTCGGATCATTTACAGCGTTGTTTAAGTTGTGCTAAAAAAGCCTAGCACAACTTAAACAACGCTGTAAATGCCCGGTTATTAACGACGTTATTTGCGACACGAAGTCGCATAAATATGTGTTGTGGGAGGTGTGAAAAAAAAATGTGACGGGAAAATATAAAATTATTTTCTCATCATAAATTGAAATCACATCAAGCACAACCGGGAATTCTACTTCC
>JAKITH010000063.1 GCA_021648185.1 Thiomicrorhabdus sp.
TCCACATTGTCATTCTGAGCGAAACCGAAGAACGACAATGCCACTATATATGGTGATTTCGACCTTGTGGAGAAATCTACAGCGTCCAAGTATCAGCAATAATATCTTTTCTAAGCGACAAATTGACTGCACCCTATTATTGTAATAGACAATAATGAGTCCACTCCGAAAACAGAAACTTTTTTGATTTTTTATGTTTCCAGAGTGGACTCAATAATTTATTAAATTATGGCTAAGAATTATTTTGAGGTGCTAAGAATATACAAAAGTCAACACCTATTCTTAGCGTTTTCCTTTGTGATGTCGTGATGACCTATAGACATAGTGATTAAAAATAATTCAGACAAACATGTCTAGTTTTCTTGGCTTTTTTAAAATGATATTATCTATAAGACGTACATCACCAGCCCAGACCGCTGTGCAGGCTACCGCATATTCAGTATTTCTGATGCTTTTGATGCTTGGACAGAGGTGGCTAATCTTACGCTTGATAAAGTTGATATGCAAAAAGCGGATATTGTGGTTGCCTACAGTGACATACCAAATGTCACCATTGATGGTTCAGAGTATAATGTATTGGGTGTGGCTTCTGTTGGGGCGGTGATTGGATATAATACTGAAACACTGGTGGTTGATAACAGTTATCTAACAAATAATGGTGTATTTTTCGATATAAAAGATTTTAATATCGACAGTGCTTTTTCACTGTTTTCAGTGGCTTTGCATGAGGTAGGACATGCGTTAGGGTTGGGGCATTCAGATGTGGTGGATTCTATTATGTACCCAGTCTATAGTTCTACGATTAGTTCATTACAAGCAGATGATATTGCGGGTATTCAATATTTGTATGGTGAGCCAGTGAGTTTTGGCGGTACCATTTCAGTGGTGCCTGAGCCTTCAACCTATTTACTGTTTTTATTAGGGCTCGCCATGGTGGTAGGGATAGGCCGAAAACAGGCAGGTATTCAAAAAATTTCGTTTTAATTCCTTAATTTCTAGGATAGAAAAGCACCTGTTAAGGTGTTTTTTTGGTATTGGCCGTAAAAAAACACCTTTACGGTGTCGGTTAGCGAGATGCCTCTTAAGTTTTTATCCTCCTTTATAAAAGGGGACGGTATCCTTTAAATAAGGTTTTTTATTAACCTGTTGATTTTAATCTAATAATTTTATGGTTCTTGACTGATGTTATCGCTTTATATTCAGCTTATGGGGTAGAAAAAATGTTCAATCCAAAATAGTCTCCCCTCTTTTTTTGTGGTGAGAAAAAAGTATTTTATTTTAGATTGGGTGTTCAGAATACTTCAAACGCATTTTCAATCCATTGCGGGGTGGTTTGCTTGCCTTCAAAGGTGATGACATCAAAGCGCATGGGGTGCTGGGAAAAGTTGGGGTGTTTGATTAAAAAAAGCTGGGCGCACTGGATGATTCGGTGCTGTTTTTTGGCGGTGACAAATTCGGAGGGGTGGCCAAAGTGGCTGTTTTTGCGGTATTTGACTTCAAAGAATATGAGGGTTGGATTGGGTTTGGTGTTAGAGGAGAGGGCGATGATGTCGATCTCTCCTCCTTTACAGAGGTAGTTTTGTTCAAGGATGTGAAGGCCTTGTGATTGTAACCAGTCGCAGGCTTGTTGCTCTTTTTGTTGCCCGCTGTTTTTAGCCGTAGAAGGCTTTTTTTTAAACCACATGAGTTACTCGGTTAAGGGAACCAATATGCCCTTTTTATTGTAGGTTGCCCAAATTAGGTTTTGTTTAATCTGCTGGTCTTCGAGCGTCAGCTCACCGGTTTTTCCTTGGGCTAAGTAGCCGCCAAATCGTAAATTATGAAGCTGGGTGGCGACTTGAAAACTGTCCCAGCCAAAGGCTTCAAAATTGGAGTTTAAGTTGTTTGGTTGAAACACCACTGGGTGGGCTAAGAACTGTACACCGCTTAAATCACGATTGGGTTTAATTTTTTGTAGCTTTTTAGGGGAGAGTTGTGAGGTGCCGTAAATTGGGGTATTGAGTTCAAAAAAGGCAAACTGGGGTTTGAACACAGCCATTCGTGCACGGTTGTCAATCATCACAATGGCATCAAAGTCTTGACGTGGGCGGGGGAAAAATTTGAGTTTTTGTCCGGTTGCCCAGCGTAGCGTGTTGTAGCGCTCTGTGCTGTTGCCTTCGTTAATGAGTTCGCCTAGTGCTTTGCGTAATTTGGGTTTATGGTTTGGATAGATGCTCAGTACGGCACTGTGCTCTTGAGTGTTTAACCATGCTGTTTTAATGGCGTTGGCCATTTTGGTGTTGTTGGTGCTGTCACTGCTTAAAATGCCAATGTTTTGATAGCCTTGGGCTTGAAAGTGATTAATCAGTTGAGATACTTCATTGGCGGATTTATAGCTGAATTGGGTAAAGGGGGCATAACCAATGTTGTTTAAGGCAAGGACATTTTCATCGGCGGTGCTGAGTAGGCGGTCAATGGCTTCTTTGCGAAGGGGGCCGATAACAAAATCGGCGCCTTCGAGCTTGGCTTGTTGGTAGATGTGTTCAACGTCGTCAAGCAGGCCTGAGTTGTAAAATTTTAAGTGAATTTTTTGGTCAGAGGCCATAAAGGCTTTCATAATGCCCGTTTTAATTTGATTGGCAACGTGTTGGTATTTTCCTTCAAAAGGCAGTAGAACGGCGATTTGTTTGGGTGGCGGAACGTAGATGTTTTGCATGGTAAAACCAGGCAGTAGGTGGTGCATGTAGATGGCATCACTATTAGAGTTGTTCAGGCGTTCAAGCTTTTTATGCAGGTCTTCTGCAGGGCCTTTTAAAGTGGCTAATAGCTCCCCCCATTGTTGTACAGATGTGTTGGGGTGCTGTTTGAGTGTTTGAATGGTGGTTTTTATTTTTTCTAACGGTTGTTGGCTGATGGCATCCCAAATGCGTTGTTCAATTTGAGCTTGGCCACTCACTCCAGCGGTTTGCCAAAGTTGGTGGTTGAGCAGAATGAAGTTTGGCCATTCAGCTTGCTGTTGTGCTTTGTGGGTTTGCAGCTCAAGTTCAATATCGCTTAATGTGGTTAACTCTTCGGCTTTTAATTGGGCTGGCGGGGTCGTTTTTAATAGCTCAACGCCATCGATGGTTTCAATTTTTGGGGTTTGTGATGCTTTTTGAGCCTGCTTAGGCGGTGTACTACAGCCATTTAAGACGATAAAAGCAATCAGTGTACAGGGAAGCGCAAGGTGTTTTAAGGGATAAAAAGACATAGTTTTTTTCATTTTCGATAGAATATAGGGAGTTAATAAATTTAAGCCGATTATAGCGTAAACTTGCTTATGGCGTGAAATATAAAAGGACAGCATTATTAAAACACATTCAAACGTTTCTCAACCCGGTACGCTTTTTATTGTGGCCACGCCCATTGGTAATTTAAAAGACATTACGCAACGCGCGGTAGAAGTTTTAGAGTCGGTTGACTGGGTGGCGGCGGAAGACACGCGACATACGCGTCCGTTATTGCAGTCACTTGGGATTAATCAGTCGTTAATCAGTTTGCACGATCATAACGAGGCGTACCGCAGTGTGCAGTTGTTGGAGCGATTACAGCAGGGCGAGTCGGGCGCATTGGTATCCGATGCGGGCACTCCGTTGATTAATGACCCCGGCTATCATTTGGTGAAGCTGTTGCGCGAACATAATATAACGGTGGTTCCCATTCCGGGGCCGAGCGCGGTGATTACGGCGTTGTGTGCGGCAGGCTTGCCGACGGATCGGTTTAGTTATGAGGGGTTTTTGCCTGCTAAATCGGTTAAACGGGTTCTGGTGTTACAGAGCTTGGTGGAGGATGTGAGAACGCTGGTGTTTTATGAATCCCCACATCGAGTATTGGCAACGTTAGCGGATTTAAAGCGTGTATTTGGTTCGGAACGAATTATGTCGGTGGCGCGTGAGTTGACGAAAAAATTTGAGCAATTTGTGTCGGGCACCATTGCAGAGGTGATGGACTATTTTGATGAACACCCTGATAAAGTGCGCGGTGAATTTGTCTTGATAATTGGTGGCGCACCTGAAAAAGAGGCGGTTGCCTTATCAGAGTGGGATGGGTTAATTAAGGTGTTGTTAAAGCAAAACTTACCCGTAAAACAGATTTCAGAGGTGGTAGCGGAGGTTGCGGGCATTAAAAAGAAGCCCGTTTATAGCCGTATTTTAGAACTTAAGGGGTAAGTAACCCCGCCGATTTTAAGGCTTTAATGGAATAAATGTCGTAGCGGGTATTTGGGCTGCTGATGTGGGTGCTCGGAATCAATTTGGGGTTGTCGAGCGTAATAATGGAGGCACCTTTAGGGCGCTTAACCACCACGCGGTAGTGTGCCGTTTGCAGTGCCGCTTGCAGTAGTGTGGCGCTGTCTTTATCGGGGCCAACCAGAATTTGTAAGGCTTTCATCTCTTTTTTGGTGGCGGCTTTTTTCTTCTTTTCGGGGTACATTGGATCCATGTACACGACTTCAATGGTTGGTTTTTGGTCATTTTTATTTTGTAAAAATCCGGCTGAATTGGCGTGAATGACCTGTAAACGGTTGAGGGTTGCCAGCAGTTCGGCGTTTGGATCGTCCACTTCAGCACTTTTTTTACCACGCTGTAATGCGTCTTCAAGCAGCGCGGATACGGCACGAGAGCGTTCGAGCATGAGCACTTCAAACCCTAGTGAGGCTAAGACAAAGCTGTCGCCTCCCATGCCTGCGGTGGCATCAATGATATGAGGCAGTCGATTTTTGATTTTACCCATGGCGCGGACTAGAGGCTGACCTTTGCCCCCCCCAAATTGTCGGCGGTGGGCTTTTTTGCCCTGAATAAAGTCAATAAATACCGCGCCGCTTTCGGGTGGAAACAGGGCGAGTTTAGGCACGGGGTCTTTGGCTGTTTGGTGCCACCCCATCAAAACAGAAGCATTTTTATTGTCCCGTTCAAGGGGGATTTGGTATTGTTGACTCAGTTGTTGTGCGGCTTTAAGCGCTTGTTCTGGGTCGCCAATAGGGCTGGTTTTAATGGCAATGGAATTTGATGACATATTATATTCAATCAATAAAAAAGTGTATTTTACCCGAATTCCCTTTGGAGCAAAGCGCTCTTATTTTTCTAAAAAAATGAAATGCTAATGAATCTATTCACGTTATTTTTCGCTATTGTGTGCCTGAGTGCCTCGCTGAGTGTGTCAGCCGATAATGGGTTTCCTATCTCTTTAGAAGAGGGGGCGCAGTTACGCTACTTTAATCAACTGCAAAAGGCAGGGTTAGTGGTTCGTAGCGAGCAGGGTCGTGTTTTATATGAAAAAAACAGTCAACAATATTTTATTCCTGCCTCTACAACCAAGCTGATTACCGCTCTGTTGGCGCTGCAGCACTGGGGAGCAGATTATCGTTTTAAAACCGAATTTTATCTAACAGACGACCAGCCACCAATGCTTTTGATAAAGGGGTACGGTGACCCATTTTTGGTCTCAGAAGAGTTGGTATTTTTGGTAAAACAACTGGCACATCGTTTAAAGCAGCAAGGTATTACCGAGCTGGCGGGCATTCAGTTGGATACTCACTATTATGAGGGGGGAATAATATTTTCAGGCGCCAGTCAAACAGACAATCCTTATGATGCGGTTTCTTCGGCGTTAGCGGCTAATTTTAATACGTTGTATCTGCAAAAAACGGCAGAAGGATTTGTTTCTGCCGAGCCTCAAACACCAATGACCCCCGTTGCTGAACAGTTGGCAAGAGAAGTTAAGCATTTTGTGCAAACAAGATCAGGATTAACAAAACGTATTAATTTAGGACAGGACGAGAGATTAGCACAACGTTATTTTGCGGAGCTGTTGAGGGCGTTTTTAAGACAGGAGGCACTTTTTGTGGGTGAAGAGATTGCATGGCAATTGGTCTCGAATAGAGCGGTATTGGTGTATGAACACCGTAATCGCCTTACCTTGGAAGAGGTGATTCAGCCCATGATGAAGTATTCGACCAATTTTATTGCCAATCAATTGGCGCTCAATTTAAGCCAAAATGTTTCAGGAAAACCCGCGAGTGCCAAAATGGTTGAACAGGTTTATCACCAGCGTTTAACAAATCAGTTTGGCTGGCAGAATTTTACCCTTAAAGAGGGCGCAGGATTGTCGCGAGAAAATCGCTTGTCGCCCGAGCAGTTAATGGATGTACTGCATGCGTTTACGCCTTGGCGCGATCTGTTGCCTGAAGTTGAACAGCGTGTGTATGCCAAGTCGGGCACCTTGTTGGGGGTGAGTACGTTAGCGGGATATTTATACGATGAAAAAAGCGGTCAACAGCATTGGTACCCTTTTGTGTTGATGGTGAATCAAGAGACGCCTTATCGTTATCGGAATGCATTGGCACGCGAGTTGAGTGTGGGTTTGAAATAATCTTTGTCTGATGGTCGCTTTTTAAATGGGATTCATATAGTATAGGCGACCTAAAAGTGGGTTGGACAACCGCGGGAGTGCTTGACGCTTCGGAGGAAAGTCCGGGCACCGTAGAGCAGGATGCCAGCTAACGGCTGGGCGGCGGGAGCCG
>JAKITH010000064.1 GCA_021648185.1 Thiomicrorhabdus sp.
GCCCGAAAAAATTTCTCCCCCCCCCCTATCTGATGAAAAAATTGCCGAATCAAAACCAATAGAAGCCAAAATAACCGAGCCTAAGCCCACTGAAGCAAAAGAGGCTAGCAAAGAGGCAGACAAAAAAACCAGCTTTTTTACTCGTTTAAAGAAAGGGTTAAGTAAAACACGTCAAAACTTTACCGACAGTTTGGCCAGTTTGGTGTTGGGTAAAAAAGAGATTGATGACGACCTGCTGGATGACCTAGAGATGATTCTACTCACGGCAGATGTCGGCATTGACGCAACCGATAAGATCATTAAAAATTTAACCGATCAAGTTTCTCGCAAAGCGTTAAAAGACCCCGAGGCGTTAATTTCCTCTTTAAAAACACAACTGGAAGATATTTTAGCCCCCGTTGTTCAGCCATTGCAGATAGAGCAACATTTGGCAGACAATGCCGGTCCTTTTGTGATTTTAATGGTGGGCATTAATGGGGTGGGAAAAACCACAACGATTGGTAAGTTGGCCAAAAAATTTCAGTCCGAAGGAAAATCGGTCATGCTGGCCGCTGGCGATACCTTCCGAGCCGCCGCTGTTGAACAATTGCAAACATGGGGAGAGCGTAATAATGTGCCCGTTGTTGCACAAAAAACAGGCGCTGATTCCGCCGCCGTTTTATTTGATGCCATTCAATCAGCAAAAGCTAAAAAAATTGATGTCTTGATTGCCGATACCGCTGGACGCTTGCACACACAGTCCAATTTAATGGAAGAGCTTAAAAAAGTCACTCGAGTGATGGCGAAAGTGGACAGCACCGCTCCGCATGAAGTGATGCTGGTAATTGACGCGGGTACAGGACAAAACGCATTGAACCAAGCCAAACAGTTTAAAGAAGCGGTTAATGTATCGGGCATTACCTTAACCAAATTAGACGGTACGGCTAAAGGTGGCATTGTGTTTGCCTTGGCGGAACAAAGCAATATCCCGATTCGTTTTATTGGGGTGGGTGAATCCATTGATGATTTACGTCCGTTTGAGAGTAAGGCGTTTACCAAAGCGTTGTTTGATCAAACCACTCCCTCTTAATCTTAACGTCACGCTAACACGGAATCACGTTTAAACAAAATGGATATCCCTGAAACCGACAACATCCACTTTCAGCATGCCTTTAAAGCAGGGTATCGCCTCGCATTAGAGGGAAAAAACCAAGCGAACATGCCCAGTGCGATTCGTCGTGATCTAAAGTTGCGTGAATATTTTCAACAAGGCTGGGAGCAGGGACAACAAGATGTTGCGCAGGGATTGGCTTACAATGCTCAAACGTGTTGGAAATGTCGTTTTGTTTGGGGTGCGGTGATGATTTTAGGCGGCGTGGCAACGGCCTATTCCATTATTTACAGTTTTGAAAAAGAGCAGGCCGAGTTAGCACAGCACGATCAAAAGAAAATAGATCTTGCCAGCACACAACACACCTCGCCAACCTCTTATAATTTAAGTGTGCTGTCCACTCAGGAACGAGAGGATCTACTCGCTAACTTAGCCGAAGAGGCACAACGCCCTATTCCGTTACCCCCCTTAACCCCTGTGGTTCAAAGCTCGATTCAAATCAATCGTGCCATATTCACTTCAAATATCCACCAGAATCAACCGGTTGATTCGCTTAATAATGAGATTCCCAAATACATCCGAACAGTGATTTTTTTTACCCATATTGATTCCGACAAACCTGAGACTCTTTATCATCGCTGGCGCTTCAATAATCAATACCTCAAAACCATTGCTTTTAAGGTTAACAAGAAGCAACCTCCCGTTTGGTCAACCATGAAAATGAGTAGTGCATGGCAAGGACGTTGGGATGTGGAAGTTGTAAACAGTAACCAAGCCGTAATTTACCGAAAAACGTTTATCTATGGAATACAAAAATGATTAACAAATCTCAACTCGTTGCCGTCTCTCTTATTGGATTATTACTCGTATTAACAGGGTGCAGTAGTACCCCTCCTCCTAAAAAGACCCATGATAATATCTGTTATATATTTGACCATGATCGAGATTGGAAACATGCGGCGCAACGCGCTCATAAACGCTGGGGAACGCCGCCACATGTTTTATTGGCTATGGTACATCAAGAGTCACGATTTAAACCGCACGCACAGCCTGAACGCCCATATTTCCTAGGTCTCATTCCATTATCAAGACCTTCAAGTGCTTATGGCTACTCTCAAGCATTAGACGGTACGTGGAATGAGTACAAAAAATCAACTCGACGCTGGTCTGCAAGCCGTTCCAATATTTATGATGCATTAGACTTTATTGGATGGTATAACTATAAATCGCATAAACGCCTTAAAATCTCTCGTAAAGACACCTATAAACTTTATCTTGCTTACCATGAAGGGCAAGGGGGATACTCAAGAAGAACCTACCTTAAAAAACCTTGGTTATTAAAGGTCGCTAAAAAAGTGGCAAAGCGCGGTCGCCTATACCAAAAACAGTACCGACGATGTTCATAAAACTAAAATACCACTAAAAAATGGTTATTCCTAAAACAAAAAAAGCCGAGTAGAATAAAATCTACTCGGCTTTTTTTGTACTGATATTTAGCTATTTTTTTACGCTTTATAACGCTCAAAAACAACAGACGCATTCGTGCCACCGAAGCCAAAGCTATTGCTCATAATTCTATTTAACCCTGCGTTATCAACACGCTCAGTCACAATAGGCATTCCTTCACACTCTGGATCTAAGGTATCAATGTTAATTGAAGGCGCAATAAAGTCATTTTCTAACATCATTAGGCTGTAAATAAACTCATGTACACCTGCGGCACCTAAAGAGTGGCCTGACATTGATTTCGTTGAACTGATTTTAGGAATATTCTCACCAAACACTTCACGAATTGCGGCGGCTTCTTTGGTGTCTCCAACAGGGGTAGACGTTCCATGAGGATTGATGTAGTCAATGTCACCGTCTACCGTCGCCAATGCCATCTGCATACAGCGTACAGCGCCTTCTCCAGAAGGAGCAACCATATCATAACCATCGGAGTTTGCGCCATAACCTGTAATTTCGCAATAAATTTTAGCCCCACGCGCTAACGCATGATCTAAAGACTCCACCACCACCATTCCGCCACCACCGGCGATCACAAAACCATCTCGGTCTGCATCGTAAGCACGCGAGGCTTTGGTTGGGTTATCGTTATTTTTAGTGGATAACGCGCCCATGGCATCAAATAAAACAGACATCGTCCAATGCAACTCTTCACCACCGCCCGCAAATACGACATCTTGCTTGCCCAATTGAATTTGTTCCATGGCCGTTCCAATACAGTGTGCAGATGTAGAGCACGCTGAACTGATTGAGTAGTTGATGCCTTTAATTTTAAAAGGCGTTGCTAAACAGGCTGAAACCGTTGAGCCCATCGTACGAGTTACCATATAAGGCCCCACACGACGAACACCTTTGGTACGAGTAATTTCAACGGCTTGGGTTGAGTTGGAGTTAGACCCCCCTCCTGAACCCGCAATCAGACCAGTACGAGGATTAGACACTTGCTCATCGGTTAAACCAGAATCTTCTACTGCTTGTTTCATGGCAATATAAGAGTACGCAGCGGCATCGCCCATAAAACGCAATTGTTTACGGTCAATCAAATCTGAAAACTTCAGATCTTTAATGGCGCCATGAATCTGAGAACGCAATCCATTTTCGACATATTCTGGCGCAGCCACAATACCTGAACGCCCTTCAAATAATGAAGTCGTTACGTCTTCTTTATTGTTTCCTAAACTTGAAACAATCCCAACACCTGTAATCACAACTCTTTTCATAGCTTAAAAATTTTCCGTATTCGTGAATAAACCGACTTTTAAGTCTTTTGCACTGTAGATTTCGCGCCCATCAACATACATCTTAGCATCACCTAAGCCCATATATAACTTTCGCTTAATAACACGCTTCATTTCAATCACATACTCTACTTTTTTAGCGGTAGGCAGTACTTGACCAAAAAACTTAATTTCACCTGAACCTAACGCACGACCACGTCCTGGTCCGCCTGTCCAGCCCAAGAAGAAACCGATTAACTGCCACATCGCATCGACACCTAAACAACCCGGCATAACAGGGTCTTCGTTAAAGTGACAATCAAAAAACCATAGATCTGGCGTAATATCGAGTTCTGCTTTAATCAAACCTTTTCCAAACTCCCCTCCCTCTTCCGAGATGTGCGTAATACGATCCATCATCAACATGGGTGGTTTTGGTAGTTGTGCATTACCAGGACCAAAAAGTTCTCCACGGCCACTGGTTAAAAGGTCTTCTTTTGTATAACTCGATTGCTGTTCCATCAATGGATTCCTAGTTTTTCTTTAAAAAGATCAAAGGGTATTATACCCAAACTACTTGGAAATGCGGAGTTTTTGAGTATGGCTGATATTACAAGACAAGGCGCAAATTACAGAGAGTAGCTGGCTATTCTCAAATAGATGCAACGCAGTATTGTGGCTTCAGACGGGATCAAAAAACTGCATTTTCAAGTAGTTTGGGTTTTGGGTATATACCAGCGACCATTAAGGCTGTTCAAATACCGTATTTTAACAATTTACGCATACTCAAAAAGACACAGATTTTAGGTATAAAAAAAGCCCATAACTTCCGTTGAAATTATGAGCTTTAAAATATGGTGCCGAAAATTGGACTTGAACCAACAACCTACTGATTACAAATCAGTTGCACTACCAATTGTGCTATTTCGGCGAAGTTGGTGCGTATTATAAGGAAGTTTTTTTAGCTGTCAATTTTTTTTTACACTTTCTTCAATATTAACCATTCCTTGTAACACTAGGTCTGGAATTAACTCGCACTCTGCATTAATTAATGGGCGCAATTGCTTAGCATTCCCCCCCGTTAGAATCACTTTAAACTCTGTTTTCATCTGGGTATTAAGATCGGAGACAAGTGCATTGATATAAGCTACCGTCATATAGAGCGTACCTCCAAGGATAGCGGCCTCTGTATTGGTTGCTAAACAGCCCTTCTGAGCACTATTAGACGCATCAAGTTGACTGTCTTCATCAATCAACGATAAAGCAGCCGTATCCATCGCAAGCGAGCTTCTTAAGCTTTTAAGCCCTGGAACAATGAAGCCACCAAGATGCTGACCATCCATCACTGCATCAATCGTCATTGCCGTACCCGCTGAAATCACAATCAAAGGCTCTTTATAAAAACCAATTGCACCTTGCATTGCCATCCAACGATCATCACCTAACTTATGAAAGTCGGTATAACCCGAGGTTAAACCACAACTGTTTTTTTGTGCGGTTAAAACAACAGGAAAAATCTGACAACGCTCTTGAATAACCGACTTAATACGTTCTAAATAATCATGAGAAGCGACTGAGGCAATGTAAACTGCTTCAATTTTTTTCCCTTTTAAAGAGAGGTCAAAGCCTTCATCCGTTAAAAACTCACTTAACTCTACCGCAGGTAAAACCTCATACCCACTCTTGCTGACCAATGCGATTTTAACTCGACTATTGCCAACGTCTAAAAATAATTTATTCATACTTTAATATCACTCACTGCTCGAATAGAAACATTACCAGAACGGTAAGTCTTTAACTTTCCTTCTGATTCAAACAATAATTCTCCACGTTGAGTTAAGCCCTTATAGCGACCATATATTGATAGCCCAGTATCATACACAATAACCTCTTGACCTAAATCAAAATAATCATATTTTTGATATCTTTCAAGGCTCTTTTCAAAACAAGTCAAATTAAAATTTCGACTTAAACGGTCTAACTGTGTGATCAGGGAGAGCAAAAATAAATTCTCCCCCCCCTCTCGGCTGGTTTTCTTTAAGAATGCCGCAACAGAAGGGGGGGAGTTTTTTTGATTTAATGATGAAAGCTCAATAAAAGAGGTATTAATTCCAATGCCAATCACAAGCCAACATGAACCATCATCATACTTAACGGATTCAATTAATAACCCCGCCACCTTTCCAGAATCGGAATAGATATCATTTGGCCATTTAAGATAGAGTTTATCCTCAAAAAAATCACTTAAAGAGTCAATAAGACTCAAAGCAATCATCTGTGATAAACCGTCCAACTCATTTAAAGGCACATCAAAACGACACAATAGACTAAAGGTTAATGAATCTTTATTCGAAAGCCACTGGCGTTGTCTTTGCCCATACCCCTGAGTTTGCTGTGCAGCAATACAAAACGTGGGTTCTAAGTACGTTTTTGAACGTTTTTTAAGGTACGCACTGGTAGAACCCACCTGTTTTAATGCTATAAAATGATACATTGGCAAACTGACCTTAAAAAAGGTTTCAAGTTCAGAAAAAATAACCATGCTTCCTCTCATTTACACAAACAATCAAAACAGCAAAATTAAGCCAAAAAAAAGCCCGCGGCAGCAGAGCTACAACGGGCTTTTCAGAATATAAGCTTGGCAATGACCTACTCTCACATGGGACCTCCCACACTACCATCGGCGCTAAGACGTTTCACTACTGAGTTCGGA
>JAKITH010000065.1 GCA_021648185.1 Thiomicrorhabdus sp.
ACTAATGAAAAAAGATAGGATATCTAAATTATGTCTACTACTACTGGTACAGTAAAATGGTTTAACGAGTCAAAAGGTTTTGGTTTCATCGAGCAAGAGTCTGGTCCTGATGTTTTTGCACATTTCAGTGCAATCACAGGTTCTGGCTTTAAAACACTTGTTGAAGGTCAAAAAGTTGAGTTCACAGTAACTCAAGGTCAAAAAGGACCACAGGCAGAAAACATCGTAGCACTTTAAGCTAAGATTTTGCCTTTCAACTTATAGCAATATAGGTTGAAACCAAAAAAAGGGAAAGATTATTTTAATCTTTCCCTTTTTTTATGTCCTAAATTTACTGCATGTCCTGCAAGTGCGGACACTTGCAGGATACAGAAACGATATTAGGTATGCTTCTCGTTCATTTTTTCCAATGCCGCTAAGACTTTAGCATTAATTTTCTTAGGCTTCATACCAGACAACAAAGCCAATGCTTCATCAATATGAGTAATGGTATAAATATGAAATTTACCTTTTTTAACCGCCTTGCGAACATCTGGATTTAACATTAAATGACTGGCATTTGCCTTGGGAATAATCACCCCTTGCTCACCTGTTAAGCCTCGCTCAAAGCAAACCTTATAATAGCCTTCTATTTTTTCATTCGCCCCCCCAATCGGCTGAATTTCACCAAACTGGTTAATCGATCCTGTAATGGCTAAATCTTGACGCATCGGCACTTGTGAAATTGAAGACAATAGCGCTAATAACTCCGCTGAAGACGCTGAATCGCCCTCTACGCCATTATAAGACTGCTCCATCACTATCGAGCCACTAAACCCGAGCGCCCGCTCTTTCATATAACGCCCCCGAATATACCCCGAAAGAATCAACATCCCTTTAGAGTGAATCGGCCCTGCCATATCCACTTCTCGCTCAATATCCAACACCCCTTCATCACCTGCCGAAGCTTGTGCCGTAATGCGAACGGGCTGTCCAAAGGATTGACGACCTACGGTTAATACCGTTAAGCCATTCACCATTCCCACGTGCGTTCCGATGGTTGAAATCAATACTTGCTGCTCGGTGATGGCTCGGTGATAGTACTCTTCCATTAATCCAGTATGAAAATCCCGTTGCTGAATGGTGGATTCAATCGTCTTACGATTCACTGATTTTTGGCCATTGGCACGCGCAAAGGCATAGGCCTCTGCTAATACATCCCGCAAAATGGCTTTATTGGTGTACAAGCGTCCCTCATCTTCCGACATACGAGAGGCGTATTCAATTAAACGCTCAAATGCAGAAGGGTCAACAGGGAGGTCATCCCATTCTGAAATTTCAGCCGAAATTTGTCTCGCCAAGGTTAATTCATGTTCAGGCGTTCGAGACAACTCCACTTCAAACTCCACCTGCACCTTAAACAGCCGTTCAAACTGAGCATCAATCTCTTGCAATGCATAAAAATGCGACGCTTGTCCTGTTAAAACCAGCGTTAAATCCAGTGGAAAGTCTGGTAAATGATACGGAACTACACTGGTCGAAGAAGGTACTTCAAACGTTAAGCGTTTACTCATTAAAGCGGCTTTTAAGTTAGACCAAATTTCAGGGTCTTTTAACACCGCTTGAATGTTCACAATCAAATAGCCACCATTCGCTTGTTGTAACAGACCCGCTTGATGGTTCATAGCCAAACTCACCGTATCCAGTGCCGTAGCGGCAGCTGAATTTATGGTGTAACCAAACAACTTAGGGGTGGATGCATTTTGTTCGTAAATTACGGGCGCATGTTCCAAGCCGCGATGATCTACCAATAAATTGACCTCAAAAACAGACAATCCTTGCTGCTCTGACAATAACTCCTCCATACTGGGCTGAGCACTGGATGTAACCTGATCTTCACGCTGGTTCCAAAACAAGTGCAATTTAGACACCACACTCTCTTGCAAGCTGTTTAAATACGTAATAATTTCAGGTGTTCTTCCAAAGGTCGCTTGTAATTTTTTAATTAATGGCTCTAAATGCTCATTGACCACCTCGGTATTCAACGCTTTTCCCGCATCTAAAAACTCATGTTGTAAAAAAGGAAAGTGAGTTAACCCTTTGTTTAACGCCTCTTCAACCTGATCAAATGCGCTTAAAAATTTCGCTTGCAGCTCATCATCTAAGCTTTTTAAATCGGCCATGCGATACGCTTTTCCATCGACCATCGCATGCAGAATAAAGCTATTTTCAGTTTGGTGAATTTCAATATTCAATGCTTCGGCTAACGTAAACGCAGGTGCTAAAGCTGCCTCCTGCTTTTCTGCTAGCTCATTCTCTAATTGTTGACTTTTTAACTGATACGCATGACCATCAAATAGCACGGGAAGCTGTGTTTTAAGTTGTGTTACAAACTGCTCTAAAGCGGTCTTAAAATGGTAGCCCTGCCCCGCCTCAAAATATAAATATTGGGTTTTATTGGCTTCGCTAAAATCAGAGACCAACACCACATCGGAAGGCATTTCTTTTTGTTTGGCCGTTTTTTTAAGCATCGCTTTGGTCATGCCTATTCGGCCAATACCCGGCTCTCCCATAATAAAAATATGGTTATGTTTACGCTTTAAGTGCAAACCAAAACTTAATGATTGATAAGCTCGAGGATGAAAGTGCTGCATAAACGTCAGCAGTTCATCATCCTTATCCTTCACTTTATCTAAGGCGATATCGCTGGGATTTAATTTGGTAAAACGGTATAACTGGGAGGCAGATAGCTTTTCCATAAACGGGTGACTTCTCTTTGTTTAAAATCTTAAGGAAACCACTATACCAAAATTTAAGGCCTCTTTAATACGTGTTTAATAACGGCTTTAGCTACAAATCACTATAATAAGACCTTTTCATAAAAGGATGCACAGATGAAAAAGGCTAACCTCACACCGCTCACTCAGCTGATCAGCCCCCTTTTTGAAGCACACCAGGTAAACGTTTATATAAAACGCGATGAATTAAATCACCCCCTTATTCAAGGAAACAAGTGGCACAAACTCAGACTGAATGTCCAAGAGGCTTTAAGACAACACAAAACCACTCTATTGACCTTTGGTGGCGCGTATTCTAACCATATTGCGGCCACCGCGGTTGCGGCTCAAGAAGCGGGATTAGACAGTATTGGTGTGATTAGAGGCGATGAACTGGCAAGCCAACCTAAAAAATGGAGTGAGACCCTTAAACAAGCCACCCAAAATGGCATGAAATTTCAATTTATTACCCGTACCGAATACCGTAAAAAATCGGAAATGAACATCGCATTGCAAGCACGCTTTCCTGAGGCTTATATTCTGCCTGAAGGTGGATCAAATGCGTTGGCGGTCGAAGGTTTTAAACCTTTGATGCAACAAATAGAGAGACAATGTCCAGACTGGACACATCTGTTTAGTGCGGTTGGAACTGGTGCGACGTTAGCAGGGCTTATCAAATACGCGCCACTTAAAAACCGTACTATTTTAGGCGTTCCGGTGATAAAGCAAGGAAACTATTTACTGCCCCAAATTCACGAATGGATTAAAGAAGAGCCTACCAACCCTTGGCAACTTCTAACAGAATATCACTGCGGGGGCTATGCCAAAACACCCCCATATTTATTAGAACAAAAACAGCAATTTGAAGAAGAATTTGGGATTCAACTTGACCCTGTTTATACCGCAAAAATGGTGTATGCTTTTTACCAAGAACTCAAACAAAATAAGATTCCACCCGGCTCTACCGTCATTTTACTGCACACAGGTGGATTGCAAGGAAACAATAAGTTAGATAAAGATAACCCCTCAAGAAACTGATTTAAAACAAGTTATAGCCATATTGATTAATCAAAACAACCACAATGCCCATTAACCAGGCCAGCTCCATCATCTCTATCATTGCGCCTGCGGTATCGCCGGTCATCCCTCCTGTAATCGAAATCATAATCCAGCGCACCCAAAACCACACGAGCGTTAATCCTAAAAATAGATACGGGTTGATCCAAATAATCGCCACACTTAACAGCAACATCCACACCCAAAGTACATAACGGTTAAGGTGCAAAAACATGTCTTGAGCCATGCCATTTAAACTCACGTATTCCGTAACAGGCATTAAATTAATCGAAGAAATTCGTCCAACAATCGGCGCTAAAAACAGAAACAGCCAAGCTTGATAATCGATTAGCACCACCAATACCGTCCACTTTAAAATCAACATCAGCACTAACGCAACGCCACCGCCTGTGCCAATCAAGCTGTCTTTCATTACCGCTAAGGCTTTTTGGGGGTTCCCCGATGAACTTAACCAACCATCTGCCGTGTCGGCAAGGCCGTCTAAATGCAAGCCACCGGTACTCCATACCCAAAAACCCAGTACAATCCCTGCAACAACCTGAGAAGGCAGCCAAATATAAAGTTGCGCCACCACAACCAACAACAGACCAATTAATGCGCCCACGATGGGAAACCAATTAATGGCACGCCCCATCTCCTGAGCAGAAACCGAATCGTACTGCACACTAGGAAAACGACTTAAAAACTGAATGGCTAACCAAAAAGACTTAAACATGATAGAACAAAACCTTAAAACCAAAAAATAAAAAGGATAATTATACGTAAAAAAACACACCTAAACAGGAAGTTGTTTTAAATCAAGTATCAAGTGCATTCTGAACCAACTCAACCAACTTAATAAAATACCCTTTTGGAAAGCAAGGGTTGTGTACCACGTCGCAATTGATCGGTTCGAAAAGAAAGGATTCCAACCTTATTCGAGCTGCAAACCCAATTTCTAATTGAAACATGGCGTCATTATTAAACCCTAAAACATGTTTTAACAACACGCGCATCACGCCTCCATGAGTCACTATCAATACATGGTTTATAGAGGCTGATGTTGCCTGTTTTAAGAGTTGCTCAAATGCAGATAAAATACGTTTTTCAAAGACTTTTAATGATTCAGACTGCTCAATAAAATATTCAAATGGATTCTCTAAATAACGCTGTAACCCATTTATATCTAACGCTTTCACATCCTCATAAGACAATCCATCCCAGACGCCAAAATGACGTTCTTGAAAATCAGACCGCACCTGAAGTTTAGTGTTTTTTTCTCTATTTAAATAAAACGCTGTCGCCGGCTCTAAGCAACGATTGGCAGGCGAGGCGATCACCCATTCAGGACTCGAAACAGATTCAATCTCCAAAAATACCATCTGCATCTGTTGCTTTCCTAAGGAACTTAATTTGGAGGGTGACTGCCCCCTTAAAAAAGCATCGTCAAGACATGCACCATGACGAATCAAATCGATTCTCATCGAACTTATTCTGCTGAGGTGTCCGATTCAGACACCCCGGCTTCTGCAAACGTCGCCATTTCTGAATGCAACAGGCACGCCATTTTAATGATATGAATCGACAAGGCGGCACCCGAGCCTTCTCCCAAGCGCAACGATAAATCCAACAAAGGCTCAACCCCCAAACGTTCAAAGACCAGTTGCTGTGCAGGTTCTACGGATTGATGTCCAAAAATCATCCACTCTTTTGCATTCGGAGCGACTTCACACGCCACCAGCGCAGCGGCACAGGTAATCATGCCATCAATGACCATCGTCAACCCTTTCTCAGCGCAAGCCAAATACGCCCCTACGAGTGCAGCAACCTCCAACCCCCCCACGCACCTTAAAACCTCTAACGGCTCAGTAAAGCGTGCTTTATGCTTCAGCAGTGCCTGCTCAATGAGCTCTGTTTTTCGTGTTTTCTGAATGGAATCAATTCCAGTACCTAAACCAACAATCTCTTTAACAGATCCCTTGCAAATTTGAGCAATCATTGCGGTTGCACTCGTAGTATTCCCAATGCCCATCTCTCCTGCCACAAACAGATCGGCTCCCTGCTCTAATGCTCGTTCAACTGCGGCGCACCCTACTGCCATCGCTTTATTTAACATCTCTGTGGTCATGGCCGGTTGCTGTAAAAAATTAAAACTGCCCGCGGCCACTCGATACGAGTGCAAATGCTCAAACGTAATGCTGCCATTTTGCGTAATATCTGCCAGCACCCCCACATCAATCACTTCAAACTGAGCTTGATTGGCTTTGGCTAACACCGTAATAGCCGCTCCGCCCATGGAAAAATTTTTAACCATTTCTTGCGTCACGACAGAAGGAAACGCAGAAACGCCCTCTTCTGCAATACCATGGTCTGCCGCAAAAATAGAGATCCAAGGGGCTACAACATAGGGACACTCTCTATTTTGATGACCTGCTAGCAACACGGCAAGCGACTCCAATCGCCCTAAAGAGCCTTGAGGCTTAGTCAGTTGGTTTTGACGCTTAAGTGCTTTATTTTTTGCTTTATTCGAAATGGCTTTAACGTTAATCACTCAACAACTTCCTGTTTAGTTTCATTGTTGGACGAAGCCGCTATCGCGGAGAAAAAGCAGCACCGTCCTAAAATTAAAGTGTAACCTCACTACCCATCATCATTCATAACGGGTAAATTTGTAATCTCTACAAAAACAACAGAGGTTACAT
>JAKITH010000066.1 GCA_021648185.1 Thiomicrorhabdus sp.
AATCGCGGCGAATACTTTTTTAAGTGCCGTACGCATGTCTGAACGTTTTGCTACATTTGCCTGACGTGTTTTTTCTGCCTGACGTGCGCGTTTAGTTGCTTGTGCTGTATTTGCCATTCTTAACTCTCCAATAATTAGTTTTTACACGCTAACCGATCCGTAGACCTCTATTAACATAACCCTAAATCAACTTGACCAAACAAGCCTAAAGAAAGGAACAGGGAATTATCCATATTTATCTACAAGAGGTCAAGCTCGATTCGAAATTTAACAGCTTAAAACCTGGGGTCAGAGTAACAATAATTTGATTTTACTCTGACCTCAAACTTTAATTTTTTATTCACGATGATACGGATGATTTTGAATAACTGACCACGCTCGATAGAGCTGTTCGGCCACTAAAATCCGCACCATTGGATGGGGCAAGGTTAAATTCGAAAGCCCCCACTTCCATTGCGCGACATCAATAATAGATTGCTCTAGCCCATCGGGACCGCCGACAATTAAGGCGATGTCTTGCCCGCCGCCAAGCCAGTCTTCTAACTTATTGGCAAGCTTTTTGGTCGTGACTTGTTCGCCGTGTTCATCCAATACAATAATGCGTGCGCCTTTGGGAATGGCGGCGGTAATGCGCTTGGCTTCTTCGGCTTTCATTTTTTCAACGGAATTGGTTTTGCCCCGTTGTGCCATGGGCAGTTCAACCAGCTTTAAGGCACAGGATTTTGGCAATCGTTTGGCGTACTCGGCATAGCCCGTTTGCACCCATTTGGGCATTTTTTGCCCAACGGTAATAAAGTGAATGACCATTTAGTTCGTTCCACCTTCAATTTTAATCTGAGAGTAGTCTAGAAAAACATAACAGCCGTTAGCGCGTTTGGATGAATTGCCCACATCAAATACGATCATTAATTTCTTCCCCCCCCTATCTCGTACTGATGTAATGCCTTCTGCATTAGATAGGTTTAATTTTCCATTAATACGAACTCGGCGTGGTTGCTCGCTCTCTTTGCCACTCCACCACCATAGTTTAAATTTTTTGCCTTTTTTCTCATAACGACTCACAATCAAATAGCCGTTTAAATAAGGGTCAAACGTAATCGAACGAATACCGCCCTTGTCTAAATCAAGATAAATGGGAGTCTTTTTAAAATGAGGACGCGCACCTTGTTCAAAGATGGCTTTGGGGTTTTTCAGAACCAATATAACGGCTTTTTGGTTTACAACGGGGCTGCGTAAGCCAATCAGAAGCTGCTTTTTGTCTTGATCAAAACTGAGGCCTTCAATATTAAAGCCACTGTTTTGTTTTACATCTTGCTCCTTACCCGCTGTTTTTAATGCCTTACTGAGTGAGACCATCTCTTTTCGTAAATGGCTGACCACCGTTACATCACGAACACGCTGGCCATCAACCCTAAAACGCACCAATTTTTCGCGCGTCTTAGAACGCTTACCATCCTTGGTTCGAGAGTGAGAGGTGATGACATAAACAAAACCTTGTTTATCTTGCGCCACCCCTTCCAGATCGGCTAATGTTCCGAGTGCGGTATCATTAGACAAAAAAGAGTGCGCCCCCGTATGAGAGAGTAAACGAATGGGCTTCTTTTTTTCATCTTCAACCACTAAAAAACGGCCATCCAATAACGACACAACACCCGAGGGTTCACTTAATGCGCCACACGATTGGCGCTCTATGGCAGAAAATGCATTAAGAGGGACAAGCAGGATGAAAAAAACGATCCAAAAAGGCATTTTCTCCCCCCCTACCTAACTCACTTACTCTGCAACATCACTGGACGGTTTCACTTCCCACAGCTTTTCCAACGCATAGTGAGCGCGAGCCCCTTCGGTCATCACGTGCACAATGGTGTCGCTTAAATCAATCAATACCCAGTCCGGCTGAGGGCCTGCTTCCACACCAAGCGGTGGTTCGCCTAAATCCTTAAAGGCTTGAGCCACAAAATTACCCGATGATTTTACATGGGTGGTTGAAGTACCTGTTGCAATAATCATTCGATCTGCAAAGTTACTCACTTTCGAAATATCAATCACTTGAATATCGCGTGCTTTTGCGTCTTCTAACGTACTCACCACTAAGTCTTCAACGGCTTTTAAATCCATACTCATATATTTATATTCTCTTATTTTAGCGGGGTCGTTTGGTACAACCCCTGTTGTTTAATTAAATTTTCTACGGAGGGCGGTAATAAATAATCAACCGCATCTCCGCGCTGAAAGTGCGCTTTAATAAGCGTGGAACTAATGTCCAACTGGGTAACGGCGACCTCTACAATCTGTCCATGCTTCTCGGTCAGTTGATCAACATGATGTGCTTGATAAATGACACCCGACTCACAATCCACCGGAATCGGTTCACCAGGGCGATGCATCACCGCAATGTTTGCCAACGTTAAAATGCGCTCCCAGTCGTGCCAGGTATGGAACTTTGCAAACGCATCGGTTCCCATCATTAACACTAAACTATCGTCTTGAAATTGCTGTTTTAATGCCAGCAACGTGTGCACCATATAAGAGGGGCCTGGCTGCTCCATCTCAAACGTTTCAAGCTCAAACGCATCTTGATAGCGAACCGCAACCTCAATCATGTCACAACGCAACTTCCCACTGGCTTGGGGTTGCTCACGATGCACGGGTTTATAACAGGGGACAAACCTTACATGATCCAATCCAAGCTGTTGATACACATCAAGTGCCGGACGTAAATGCCCATAATGAATGGGGTCAAACGTACCGCCATTAACACCAATAAATTTCATACTGACTTCCTAATTACGTTCGAATGTGTCCGTCACCCAACACGATGTATTTTTGTGAGGTTAAGCCTTCTAAACCCACCGGACCACGGGCGTGAAATTTATCGGTACTGATACCAATTTCCGCACCCAAGCCGTACTCAAATCCATCTGCAAACCGCGTGGAAGCATTGACCATCACCGAGCTGGAATCCACCTCTGCCAAAAAACGACGTGAGGTTGAAAAATTTTCGGTAATAATGGATTCAGTGTGCGCCGAACTGTAACGGGCGATGTGATCCATTGCCTCGTCCACGCCTGACACCACTTTAATGGATAAAATGGGGGCTAAATATTCAGTGGCCCAATCTTCATCCGTTGCGGCATTGACCTCAATAATGGCTTGCGTTTGTGCGCAGCCACGTAACTCAACCCCTTTTTCAGTCAATAACTTAGCCAGTTCTGGCAATACCTTTTGGGCTTGTGATTCTGCCACCAATAAGGTTTCCAGTGCATTACACACGCCATAACGATGGGTTTTTGAGTTTAAAGTCACCTTAATGGCTTTGTCGTAGTCGGCATCGTCATCAATATAGACATGGCAAATGCCGTCTAAATGTTTAATCACGGGAACGCGCGCATGTTCGCTGATGCGCTCAATCAACCCTTTGCCACCACGCGGGATAATCACATCCACAAACGCTGGCATCGCAATCAACTCGCCTACCGCTTCACGGTCGGTTGTCGCGACCACTTGCACCGCTGTTTCGGGCAAACCAACGGAGTTCAGTGCGTCTTTAATGCACGTGGCTAACGCTTGATTGGAAAACGCGGCTTCAGAACCGCCACGCAAAATCGCGGCATTGCCGGACTTTAAACACAAGGCGGCCGCGTCAATGGTCACATTGGGACGAGATTCGTAAATAATGCCCACCACGCCTAAAGGCACACGCATTTTACCCACTTGAATGCCTGAAGGTAAAAAACGCATGTCGTTAATTTCACCAATCGGATCTTGCAAATTGGCAACCTGACGCAACCCTTCGGCCATGCCTGCAATGCCCGCATCGGTGATCGCAAGGCGATCCAGCATCGCGGCATCTAAGCCTTTCTCTTTGCCTTGGGCTAAGTCTTTGGCGTTTTCCGCTTTTAACTGCTCGGCGGAGTTTTCCAACGCATCGGCCATCGCTAATAAGGCACGATTTTTATCGTCGGTGGTGGCTTTCACCAACGCACGAGAGGCGGCACGCGCCTGCTGTCCTAACGTATTCATGTACTCTTTTACATTCATTTTATCTACTCACTCTGATTTTGTGCCATTTTTAAAACTAATTGCGACATTTCCAACCAAACTTCATCCCCATTTAAAACAGGACGAATGCCTTTAATCATTAAATCAATTTTTAATGCGTGGCTTAATAAACGTTGCCAACTGGCTAACCCATTTCGATTTAATGCGCTGGTAAATTCGGCCTGCCGAGAGGACCAAATACGACACTGTTTAAACGCTTGCCCCATGCCCATGTGTTGCGACAACTGCGATAACTCAATTAACTGGCGCAACTCTTTTGACAGCAACCACAACAAAACGGGGGCTTCAATGCCCTCTTCCCGCAGACGATTTAACATCTGTAAACTGTAGGTCACTTGCCCCTTTAATACCGAGGTTGCCAGTGCAAATAATTGATAGTGCGCCTGATCGACCACCTGATCTAAAATCGTTTGAGTGGAGATCACCGCCCCATCCGCTAACACCAACGACAACTTAACCAGCTCTTGATCGGCGGCCAGCAAGTTGCCCTCTACACGCTCGGCCAATAAGGCGGCGGCTTCGCGTTCCAGTTGCAACCCCAAAGACAACGCACGCTGTTGGCACCAATTAGGCAACGCGTTCAAGGGAACGGGCTTGGCTTGCACCACCAAACCTGCTGATTCAATCGCGCTTACCCATTTTGATTTCGTTTGCCGTGCGTCTAAACGTTCGCACTGAATCACAATCACCAATTCAGGCGGCAGATCGCGGGAGAGCGTTTGAGCGAATTTACACCAGTTCTGAATAAATTCTCCCCCCCCTCTTCCTGGCGAGCCTTTTGGCATGTTAACAACCATCATCCGTTGTTCGGCAAACAAAGAACCCGCTTGCGTTTCCATCTGCAACCCTTGCCAATCGAATGTTGCATCCACATCGAACACGTCGCCCGTTAAATACCCTTTGGATTGCAAGGCTTGGCGCAAGCCATCGTAACTCTCTCGAATAAAAAGCGGCTCTTCACCATACAGCAGATAAACCGGTTGGACGACGAACTGATCCGACTGTAACTGGTTTAAAAAGGCGCTTGATAGAATCATACAATCACACTACGGGTTATCCACAGGTTTAGAGGAATCCGTTGCCGGTTTGGCTAAATTAAATTGTTGTTGTACCGCACGATTAATACGATCCATCATCTGTCTTGCCAAAGCCTCTGCCATACTTTGTCGCATATCAATCAGCTCTTGTTCCGAAGCCAATAAGGCGGCGGTTTCAATCTGACGATCGCGATAGGTTTCGGCTGTGCCCGAGACCAATAAATTACCGGTTGCTCCCCAAACGGCGGTAAACGACTGCGACATTTTTAACAGCTCTGCCGTGGCATCGCCTTGTCCAGAATAGGCGGTGCGTGAGACACTATAGGCCGTGGGTTGCAATCGGATAATGACCTCTGCTTGATGCTCTGAATCGAGTTTTTGCACGCCAGACATCGCTAATTGTTTACGCAGTGCTTGTTGTACTTCAATTCGCGCTTGCAACTCATTTTGCACAAACACGGTTTTAAATTGCAACTGACCCAGTGAGTCCATACCTCTTAACTGAAAACCGCAACCGCTTAGCACACTGACAAACAGACTCACAATCAATAGCGCACCCAGCCCTTGTCGATTGACCGTATGAAAGAGGCTTACTCTCATCAAACTTAGCCTTTTACCACTAAGTTAACCAAACGACCGGGCACGACAATTTCTTTAATCATCTCTTTGCCTTCGATAAATTTTTGCACCGATTCTTCCGCTTTAGCGGCCGCTAAAATAGTGGCTTTGTCGGCATCGACCGCCACTTCAATTTTACCGCGCAATTTACCGTTTACCTGAACCATCAACTCAATTTCAGACTTAACCAGTGCAGATTCGTCCACAACCGGCCAAGTAGCGTCCACTATCAGGCCTGTTTGACCCAGCGTTTTCCATAAATCTTGCGATAGATGCGGTGTCATTGGAGAGAGCATCAGTACCAAAATTTCTAACGCCTCTTGCATCAACGCACGATCAAGCTCAGACGTGGCATCAAATTTATTCAGCTCATTCATCAACTCCATGCACGCGGCAATGGCGGTATTAAAGTGTTGACGACGACCAATGTCATCGGTTACTTTTTGCAAGGTTTCATGCAGTTTTAAACGTAACGCTTTGGCTTCTTTAGACAACCCATCAGACGACGTAGCGGGCGAAATTAAGCCTTTTTCGGTGTGCGATTGTACTTGACGCCACACACGGTTTAAAAAGCGGAAGCTGCCTTCCACCCCTTTGTCCGACCACTCCAAACTTTGCTCAGGCGGAGCGGCAAACATAATAAATAAACGCACGGTATCCGCACCAAACTTTTCAATCAACCCTTGCGGATCAACCGTATTGCCTTTGGATTTTGACATTTTAGTGC
>JAKITH010000067.1 GCA_021648185.1 Thiomicrorhabdus sp.
GTCTTCGATTAATGCCGGGTTAATTGTCGATTGGAAGCCGCCAAAATGATAGAGGTAGCCCACCGGCGTATTGTTAACCCATGTAATGTTTTCGTTACCATTGCTGCCACGCATGTAAACTTCTGCCGAACCTTCGCTGGTTGCGATAATACCCGGCAAAGCGGTGATGGCTTTGAGCGGGTCACCGCCACTGCCCGCCGCTTTGATTAATTCAACGCTGGTAAGTGTCAACTTCGAAGCTTTTTCTACCAATCGCTCCGCACTGACATTGAGACCTTCGCCATCAACAAAAAATGGTTCCAGGTAAAGCGTGATTGTTTTTTGGTTTTTCGTTACAGATGCTTCTAGCGTTTCAAACCCGGCGGCCAGTACTTTGATTTTATTGGGTGAATCGATATCGGAAAACTCAATTTTTCCAGTTTCCCCGGTTTCGTCATAAGCATCGCCATCGTTAATAACAACCGTTGCACCTTCAATGGGTACACCGCTGCCTCTTTCTTTGATCACAACGATAATATTGGCTGCAAAGGTAGATTCCATACTGAGTAAAATCACTATTAACAAATAGCCAAGATAACGAGCATCGATGCTATTTTTTACTGAAGTACTCATTTGCATTTCTCTTCTTTGTATTGAATAACAAGTTTAGAGAAAAGAATGCTAGGGGTCTGTTGAAAGTGTGTTTTAAAATGTAACGCTGTGTAACAAAATATCGTTAAGAGATATTTTTTATTGGCCAGCGAATAGTAAATCTCGCACCTTTCAATGGTGAGTCGTCAACGACAACTGTTCCATCATGCCATTGAGAAATCTGTTGCACAATGGCCAGGCCCAGCCCGTAACCGCCCGTGCCTCGGTCACGGCTTGCATCAAGCCGTTTGAATGCCTCAAAAATTTTTTCGCGTTCCTTTTTTGGAATTCCTGGCCCGTCATCATCAACGATGATTTGATAATATTCGCTGTCTTGCGTAAAGTTTATGTAAACCCGAGTTTGTGCATAGCGTTTCGCATTTTGCAAAAGATTGCCTACAGCTCTGGTCATTAAGCGCGGTTCGAACCGGGCATATTTAACATTTTTTCCCGTAATTTCAAAATCTATTGATAAGTTGCCTTCACCGGTTTTTATTTTTTGGACGATGTCAGTCAGCCAAGGTTTAACATCCTGGCGTAAAAAATTCAGTTCTGGTTTTTCACGGTCAAAACGAGCATAAGTCAACAATTCTGCCACCAACTGATCCAGCTCATCGATATCCGCATTCATACTGGCCATATAACGTTTCTTATCGGCTTTATCGGAAGAGAATTGCAACATTTCCATGCCAAAGCGCAATCTGGCCAGTGGTGTTCTCAACTCATGAGAAACCGCATTGGTGAGTTCTTTGTGTGAAGAAATTAAACGTTGAATACGGTCAGCCATGCCATTGAATGTTTCAGCTAAACTCAATAATACCGAACGCTTTGATAAGGTTGTTCGCATACTAAAGTCACCTCGGCCAAAAGCGCGGGTGTTAAGGCTTAGGTGTTTAAGGTCTCGCCATAATGGAAAAACCCAAAACAATACGGCTAAAGCCACTAAAATTGCAAGAAGTGCAACCAGAATGGATTCTAAATAACCGAGCGTCAAAGGCTCATCAAACGGTCCGAGTTTTATAAAATACGGGCTGTCAGCCACGCGACGGTAGATAAATTCATCATTGTTGTCGTCAAAAGTTTGCACGACAGTTTCATTTTTTTCCAGCAGGATTAGTTTAGACGATGACAATGCTATTTGAGATTTTTCCAATAAAACAACCGGGAAAATAAAGTACTGGCTTAAACGATTTATCTCTACCAACCAGGTGTGCTCTGGCAACTCTAGCAAATTCATCTCAATCAAACTGAATGTGCTGCTGGACAGGCGGCGACTTTCATCAGCGGCTGTTTGTTCAAATGGAAATTCCAACACCCACTCACTCTTGGATACACGTTGATACGCATGGATAGCCTCTTCGATATTGTCGAATACGATTTCTCCATTATTCAGTTGGTCTATTTTAGATGAGGATAGGGTTAGCGACTCAAGTGGTAACAAACGCATGGGGTAGCCGCCTCGTTGATTCAGTTTTCGAATAAACCTTGGCCATTGTTTTTCTGGCATCGTTAGCAATCGTTTTTCCAACAACACATACGTCCCCTGGTTCAGGTTTCCAAAATAACGATCCAGCGTACCCAGTAATAGGTTATTGATGTTTGCAATGCCAAAAAAATAGATGATGAGCATCAGTGCAAAAATCGAATACAATTTTAAAAAAAGGCTTCCCATGTTTAATTCAATTTGCCTTCCATGCATCTTTCACAAACAAATAGCCTTTGCCGCGAATGGTTTTGATGCGAAAGGGACGGTTGGTATTATCCTCCAGTTTTTTTCGTAAACGAGAAATGCGAATATCCACTGAACGATCCAGTCCGTCATAACCGATGCCGCGCAGTTTATCTAGGATGGCATCTCGTGTTAACACTTTTCCTGCATGGCAAGCAAGCAGCCATAATAGTTCGAATTCTTTGGTGGTGAGATCAAGCACAGTGTTATTTAACCAAACCTCACGGGCTGATAGGCTTATGCGAAAATTGTCATAATGTATATCATCCCGGTTGTTTTTTTGAAAAATAGTGTGCGGAGATTGTTGTGGAAAGCGTCGCAATAAAGCACGAATGCGAGCTAGCAATACGCGAGGTTTCACGGGTTTAATGACGTAGTCATCAGCACCGACTTCCAGTCCAACGACCTGGTCGATATCCTCGTCTCGTGCGGTCAACATCAATATTGGTCCGGCATATTCTGGTCTCACCGCTTTGCAAATCTCCAGCCCATCCATTCCAGGTAACATCAGGTCTAACACGATCAAGTCGGGTGTTTCAAATAAAATTCGCTCACAGGCTTTATCGCCCCTGTGCTCGATAGATACCGCTATTGCCTGCTGCTGAAGGTATTCCTGAATCAGTGTGGAGAGTCGAATATCATCCTCGACCAGCAATATTCGAGTGTTAAACTCTGGTAAGGAAGGATTGGAAGTCACGCGGGTTTACCTCAGATTAAGAATAATACGCTTATTATAGTTTACCCGGTTTGTATGTATTGTTGTGATTGTGTGCGAAATTTGTATCAAATTGTTATCGGCAAGTTTTGCAAAATCTGGGTCTTATGAAGAGTCTGTGGGTGAAATATTGATTAACTAGTGCCCGAACGAAAACTCAGAAAAACAAATTACAAGCTCCAGGGTCGCTCGCAATTTAACCGCTCGCTGTTATGACTAACACTTTTTCGTTATGAGGAATACTTTCCCCTTTTAATACTCGGCGATCTATTTGGTCAATTTGACGCACTGCGTGCTGGCTATAGTGGTGTATCTGATCAATAGAGGATAAATTATCCAAGCACACAATCGCTTTGAGTGTTTGTTGGCTTTTCTCAAGTAAGTGTTGGGATGCCGTTAAATAATGTCGATTACTTAAATTCAAGCATAAATGCCTATACAGAAACGGGTGTAAATGAACTTAATTTAAACATTGACCAACGTGACTTTTCATCGGCTCTTGCTTCGCTGGGATTACAATTTAGCCACCCTTTTAGCTTGCGCTGGGGGGTGATTGTCCCTCAGTTTAGCGTTGAGTGGGAATATGATTTCTCTCCCAACCTTGACCCAATTAAAGGAAGCTTCGTCAGTGATGCTGACAACACAGGTTTTGAGTTTAAAACCGATGATGCAGACAAACACTACTTTCGCACTGAAGCTGGCGCATCATTTATTTTCCCCGGCGGGTTTAACGCGTTCATCTTGTATGAAACAGTTTTACTAAAAGCCTACACGCAAAGCAACAACCTCTCATTTGGTGGCAGATACGAAGTGATTTTTTAGGTGGTGTATAGTGTTGAATGTTTATCTCAATTCACCTGAATTCGTATAAGTAAGTGCATAACCTCTAAATGTGGTTAATGAAGCATACACTCTGAAATAAACAAGACTCAAGGTGCAATAAGGTTACGAAACCAAAAGTAGATATCAAATGGATATTTTCGAGGTTTTTTCACTGTTAATTGCAAGTGTTTTTTTGCGAAAAATCAATGGATTATTTTGAGATGCTCAGATTCAGTTTTGAATTTCATCTGCTTTTGTTATGATGATACGTCGAATTTTTGATCTTTTTATCGACTTCAAATTCCCTAGACCGCAATGGTTGTTTTTAGCCTTTTTTTTCGTGATATCGTTTGCGAGTGGGTTAATTGATAATCGATTGCAGGCCAGTGAGGTCTCATTACGGGATAACGCCGTGGTGAGCGAAATAAAAGCGTGGGAAATGAGTTGGGAGCACGGCAACCTTAATCAGTTGGCTGACTTGATTAACTCAAGCTTAGGGGCTGCCGTTGTTACACGAATGGACTCGATTTTGGCTGAACGATTGCGAAATGATTGGGGGCGCTATCAGCACCTTTACCGGTTTGTTGGGCAAACGTTAGGGATTACGGAGGAATGCAAAAAACGCTTTATCGTCTCTGTCTTACTGCGTAGAGCAGGATTGAAAACATTGTTTGGGCGGGGGGCGTCATTGTGTATTACCTTCGTTTCATCACATGAGACGTTGTATCAAATAGCTTACCTAAAGCATGAAAAGGAAAAATATTACGCGTTAACCCCTGAGGGTAGGATAGACATTATCCCGGCGGTTTCAATTTTTTCTTTTGCGCAGGGAGGCCGAATGTTTGACTTAACGTTTGATGCGCCCTCAGAGAGCTATCAGCAATCACTGCTTCGTGGTTATCAATTCAATAAACATGGCATTATCGTGGATTTGCCGTTCTCAAAATCAACGCTTATGTTATTTCGATCACACCCCCAAATGGAGTATATCGCTTATATTAATACTCCCACTTCATTTGAGTTGGAGGAAAAACTCAAACTTCTCATTGAGCCTACTATCGCCATGATGAGTGATGTGCAAATTGCTCAATTGCTGATGGACTTTATCCACCATAATATTGTGTGGGAAGAAACTGACAATAAAAATCCCCAAGAAAAAGTGCAATTTTTTGAGGAGACACTTTTTGAACAATCCGGAGATTGTGAGGACCTTGTGATACTGTATGCCAAGCTAATCAAACTTTTTTTAAAAAAGCCGGTCGTCTTATTGAAATATGAGGATCATTTGTCTTTGGCTATTGCACTGGATATGGCCAGTGGCAAGCAAGTTCAATGGAAGGGAACCAGCTATGTGGTGGCTGATCCGTCGTTGAAACGGGGTAAAATTGGTGAGGTTATGCCATCTTTATTGGACTCACCATACACGATAATTGATTTAGGAGTGGAATTTAACTTTCATTCCTTAGGCTCATAAAGCATGAGAATATTTAGAAAAAAGAAAAATAATGAGGGCAACGTCAAGTCTGCGTTTATGACGAGGTTGACAGAGGTTATTGTTTCTATTGCTGCTTTTAGTATTGCTATCGGTGAGTTGGATACGACGGTGCAAACGGTTTCAAATTATTACAAAACGTTTGTGAGCGAGTATACGGACAAATATGATTATGACAAACTGAGTAAAATTCATGTAGGTAATACGCTTTTTTATCTAGAAACTTTCAGTAGTGTCCGGTTAGAAACCTGCAGTAACTAAAGGAAAATATTTTTAAAAAAACGTAAAATATTAAAATAAACTATTGACATAGGGCGGAAAATTTTCGCCAGCATTTTCAAAATTTTTTCCAACTAACGGATTTATGAAAATGCCCTTCCATCTACCACCAAAGAAACGTTATTCTACTCCTTCGTTTAAAAAACTAACAAATCCTCTGGATTCTATTTTTCCTCTGATTCCGGTGCTAGAGTCTCGCGGTAATAGGCCACTAAAAATGACTTTTGAAGATCAACTTAACGCACTTATTTTCTTCCACCTGGAAGAACATACCTCAGCACGACACCTTATCCAGGTTTTACAAGAAGATGATTTTGCGCGCACCCATATTGCTCCCGAAGGGGGAATTAGTCGAAGTTCATTTTCAGAAGCCATTAATGAACGCGGGCTTGAACAATTCATGGCAGTCTTTGAGCAACTACAAAAACAAGCGGGTTCACTTTTACCTAAAAAACATGTCCAATTAGGTGAGCTTGTCTCCATTGATGGGTCACTTATCGATTCCGTTCTCTCAATGGCTTGGGCTGATTATCGCAGCGGCTCCAAAAAGGCCAAACTTCATCTGGGTTTTGATATTAATCAAGGAATCCCGCAGAAATTATTTTTAACTGATGGGAAATCTAACGAACGGCCTTTTGTGCATGACATCATTAAACCCGGGCAGACCGGGGTTATGGATAGAGGCTATCAACACCATCAAAATTTTGATCAGCTTCAGGCAGACGACAAACACTTTGTGTGTCGCATCAAAGCAAACACGC
>JAKITH010000068.1 GCA_021648185.1 Thiomicrorhabdus sp.
GCTGAGCATCGCCCACTAAAATGGCGGTGGCTTCATTGTATTGAATGTGGCAGGTTGCTTGGCCTCTGCGAAGGTCGTCATCGTCCATAGCGGGCAGGTCGTCATGCACTAACGAGTAGCTGTGAATCAGTTCAATGGCACAAGCGGCGCTGTCGAGTTGCTTGAGTGGAATGTTGAGTGCTTCGCCAATGGCATAAATCAGGGCAGGGCGCAGGCGCTTACCCTTGTTTAGCGTAGCGTATTGAGTGGCTTCAATTAAAGAGGGAGGTATCTTGGATTGTGTGTTGTCCAGTTGCGAGAGGTGTTGCTTTAATTGTTGGTTAACACGTTGTTGATAGGTTTTTAATTGATTTTGCAATATAAGCTCCATAAAAAAAGCCGTCAAATTGACGGCTCTTTAGAATTTTTTGATGGCTTTATTTTAACGCGTTAAACGGATTAAATAAAGACCCCCAAAATTACAGCTTATCTGCGTTCTTGCTTAGGTACTCTGCAACGCCTTCTGGTGTATCAGACATGCCTTCGTCGCCTTTGTTCCAACCAGCAGGACAAACTTCGCCTACTTCTTCGTGGAACTGTAATGCTTCAACCATGCGAACCATCTCATCAACGTTACGCCCTAATGGAAGGTCGTTAACCACTTGGTGACGAACTACGCCGTTTAAATCAATTAAGAAAGCGCCACGCAGTGCGATGTTTGCTGGGTGAACAATTCCGTAAGCTTCCATGATAGAGCCACCTAAATCGGCAACCAATGGGAACTTAACGGGGCCTAAACCGCCGTCGTTAACAGGTGTATTGCGCCATGCATTGTGCGTAAATTGTGAATCAACAGAAATACCGATGACTTCGGTATTGAGTGATTTGAATTTCTCAACACGGTGGTCAAAGGCTAAAATTTCAGACGGGCAAACAAAGGTGAAATCTAACGGGTAAAAGAAAACAACCGCGTATTTTCCAGCAATGTGGCTTTTTAGGTTGAAGTTATCAACGATAGTGCCATCGGCAAGAACGGCGGCTGAAGTGAAATCTGGAGCTTGTTTGGTGACTAAAACAGACATGTTAAAATCCTTATAAAATTAATTGAATTATTCAAAACAGCAATAGTATAGTCAATTACTCGGGAATTATCTAGCTCTTAAAGGAGTATGAACTAGGTGAAGTTTGAAAATATATCTAAGTATTTTTATCTAGCGGCCGTTAACCTTTGTATATAGAATAAGCGATATGGGTTAAGTTAACTTAAGTCGCAGTTGAGGTGTGTATGTTTATTGTTTACAGTCCAGAAGGTCAGAGTTTTATTGGCGCTTCTCAGGCGATTCCCCCGCTTAAGGTTGATCCATTAAAGCGAAGCAATCGGCTTGAGGAGGATGTTCGTGATGGATTTAGTTTTAATGAGGATTTGTTGTCAAAAAATGCCGATCGCTCGGCAAACTCTTCCGCCGTTCAAGCCTATCAAACAACGCAAAAAGATCCTGTCCGTCGAGTGGTGGCAAAGGTCTCTGAAATAATGAATTCGCCTGTTAAGACCATTTTGAGTGACAGTACGTTGGAAGAAGCGTGGCACTTAATGCAGTCGCATCAAATTAAACACCTGCCCGTCATGCATTTAGAAAACTTGATTGGAATTTGTTCGCAAAGAGACTTATTGAGCCGTGTGATTGTCGGAAAGGATGGCGAACTTGAAGGCGCAAAACGCGAGACGGTGCTGGATATTATGCAAACACAGGTGGTAACAACCGTTTCTGAAACCGATATTCGTCATGTTGCCAATGTATTAACCCAGTATGATATTGGCGCCTTGGTAGTAATGAATAATTTTCAACAACCCATTGGCATCGTGACACGGGGGGATATTATTAAGCGTTTAGGCAATGAACCGCCGCTTGAATTGTATGTGTAAATAGATTTTGGCAACCACAAGGGATTGCCCCTACAAATGATTTTCCTGCTAAAATAGCTTTATAACTAACAGAAATAGGAGTTTTAAAGATGGCTTTAGATCAACTCAGCGAGTTTTTAAAGAAAATGCAGTCCGATCCCGCGCTTAAAGAAGAGGTGCTTGGAAAATGCACGGCCGATGATGTTGCGCGAGTTGCACTTAAGCTTGGCTTTGAATTTTCAGGGGACGAGTTATTGAGAATGTCAGGCAGAAAGTTTGATAAGGTGACGGTTCATAAAACGATACTGCCTGGTGAGTATAACTAAACCGTTTCGTGCAAAGCGCTCAATAGTTATCCAGCTATTTTAGCCCCCATCATTGGGGCTAAAAATTGTAGTTTACATTTTTCTTTTCAGTAGTTTTTCAAAAAAACATTCAATTCCTTTATAATGACCTGTTTTCTTGGTTGTTTTTTAAGCAGGTTTTTTCGAGTGTCCTATTTTAAGCGGTATTTAATTGCAGGTTTATTGGTCTGGTTGCCTTTGGGCGTAACCATTGTGATCATTAAATTTTTGGTCGACCTGTTTGATAAAAGTTTACTGCTTTTGCCACCAGAGTATCGGCCAGAAGCGATGATTGGCATGGATATCCCAGGGTTTGGGGTGCTGTTATCGCTGACGCTTATTTTGTTAACGGGCGTGGTGGTTGCTAACTTTTTAGGCAGCAAAGTCATTCAGGTTTGGGAATCTTTTTTGTCTCGAATTCCGCTGGTTCGTTCCATTTATAATGCCGCAAAACAAATTTCTCAGGCCGTGTTTGGCGCGGGCGATCAGACGTTTCAAAAAGTGTATTTGATTCAGTACCCACGCGTCGGTTTATGGACCTTGGCGTTTCAAACCAGTAATTTACAGGGCGAAGCCCAGCAAAAAACACAAATGAGCAATGTCGTAAATTTATTTGTACCAACCACGCCTAACCCAACCTCGGGTTTTTTTATTATGGCCTCCAAAGATGACATTATTGAGTTGAATATTAAAGTAGAAGAAGCCTTAAAAATGGTTATTTCAGGTGGTGTTATTGTGCCTGATATTCCAGAAAAAGCTAAATTAGACGTTTCAAAAGAAAGTCAGCAAACATAAGATATTTATTAAAATTTTTGTAAAAGGGTTAAAAGAGTATGCGCACGCAGTATTGTGGACAAGTCACAGAAAAGTTTATTGACCAAGCCGTGACCATTGCCGGTTGGGTACACCGCCGCCGTGATCATGGTGGGGTAATTTTTATTGATTTAAGAGATCGTGAAGGGCTTGTTCAAGTGGTGGTTAATCCAGACACCGCCGAAATTTTTGCCAAAGCAGAACGTTTGCGAGCGGAGTGTGTGTTGCAAATCACAGGGAACGTGATTCCTCGTACCGAAGGCACCATTAATCCTAAAATGGCAACGGGTAAAATTGAAATTGTCGCCACCGAGATAAACGTGCTCAGCATGGCGGATCCCATTCCATTCCAATTAGATGAAAAAAATGTCAGTGAAGAAGTTCGTCTAAAATATCGTTACATTGATTTGCGTCGTGAAGAGATGCAACAAACCATGATGTTGCGTTATAAAGTAACGCGTACCATGCGTCGTTATTTAGACGACCAAAACTTTATGGACATCGAAACGCCCATGCTGACCAAATCAACGCCTGAAGGGGCGCGTGATTATTTGGTGCCCAGTCGTACCCATCTTAATAAATCCTTTGCCTTGCCGCAGTCGCCTCAGTTATTTAAACAGTTATTGATGATGTCGGGCTTTGATCGTTACTACCAAATTACCCGTTGTTTCCGTGATGAAGATCTGCGTGCCGATCGTCAGCCTGAATTTACTCAGTTGGACATCGAAACCTCTTTTATGGAAGAGGATGCGGTCATGGATTTAATGGAAGGCTTAACCAAAACCTTGTTTAAAGAAGCCATTGGCGTAGAGTTTGATTACGACTTCCCACGAATGACGTATGCCGAAGCCATTGATAAATACGGTATTGATCGCCCAGACTTGCGCATAGACATGCAGTTAGTGGATGTGGCGGATTTGCTACAAAATATTGACTTTAAAGTGTTTGCCGCACCTGCAAAAGACCCTAAAGGACGCGTTGCAGCACTGCGTGTACCAGGGGGGGGCAAAATGTCTCGTAAAGAGATTGATGCCTACACCAAATTTGTGGCCATTTATGGTGCAAAAGGACTGGCTTATATTAAGGTGAATGATCTGTCCGCAGGCATTGAAGGGTTGCAATCACCGATTGTAAAATTCTTCCCCGACCAAGTGATGGACATTATGGCACGAGTGGGGGCAGAGGACGGTGATATTGTGTTCTTTGGTGCAGACAACGCTAAGGTGGTCAATGAAGCACTGGGAGCATTGCGCGTTAAAATTGGTGAAGATTTAAATATGTTAAATGGCGAATGGAAGCCGGTTTGGGTGGTTGATTTCCCAATGTTTGAAGCCGATGAAAAAACGGCGAGAATGACCGCTATTCATCACCCGTTTACTCAGCCAAAAGCGACTACAGAAGAGATTCTAAATCACGATGAGCCAGAGCAAATGCTATCAAAAGCCTACGACTTGGTGATTAACGGGTTGGAAGTAGGGGGTGGTTCGGTGCGTATTCACAACAGTGAAATGCAAGCGGCGGTCTTTAAAATGCTGGGTATTTCCGAAGAAGAAGCACGAGAAAAATTTGGTTTCCTATTAGACGCCCTTAAATACGGCTGCCCACC
Source organism: Thiomicrorhabdus sp. (assembly GCA_021648185.1). The sequence continues at coordinate 4,646 of JAKITH010000068.1, forward strand.
TCATGCCGGAATGGCATTTGGTTTAGATCGCTTGATTATGATTTTTGGAAAAATTGATTCGATTCGTGACGTGATCGCCTTCCCTAAAACCCAGTCGGCCGCGTGCCTGTTAACCGCCGCACCGGGTCTGGTAGACGATGCACAGTTAGCGGATTTGGGTTTGCGTTACAGAAAACCCGTGCGTGACGCTGCAAACTAGGAGAGAGTGATGACTCAAAAAGCAACCGATATTCCCATGCAACTTGCCGCGCGTATTGATGAGCTGGCGTTTGAAGCGCCAACGTTACCCGCGTTAAGCGAAGCCGAGAAATCCGCATTAAAAACGGAAATTAAAGCGCTCTTAAAAGCACAAAATGCACAGATTGTGGCGCATTTTTATGTGGATGCCGAGTTACAATCGTTAGCAGAAGAGACGGGCGGTGTGGTTGCCGATTCGTTAGAGATGGCCAATGTTGGCGCACAATCCGATGCCGATACCATTGTGGTGTGTGGGGTGCGCTTTATGGGCGAAACCGCTAAAATGCTTTCGCCTGAAAAAACGGTATTAATGCCTGACATTGAAGCCACCTGTTCGTTAGATTTAGGCTGTCCTGCTGATGAGTTTGCCGAGTTTTGTGCCGAACACCCCGACTACACGGTGGTGGTTTACGCCAACACCAGTGCCGAAGTAAAAGCCATTGCCGACTGGGTCGTCACATCTAGCAATGCGTTGCAAATTGTGACGCACCTGAAAGAGCAGGGCAAAAAAATAATTTGGGCCCCCGATCGTCACTTAGGCGATTGGATTGAGAAAGAGACGGGCATTGAGATGCTTCGTTGGCAAGGGCACTGTATTGTGCACGATGAGTTTAAAACCTTTGAACTTGAACAACTGAAAAAAGAGCACCCAAATGCCAAGGTATTAGTGCATCCAGAATCGCCCGCGGAAGTAGTTGAGCTGGCCGATGTAGTGGGTTCGACCAAAGTACTGATTAATGCCGTTAACACCATGGACGATCAAACGTTTATTGTGGCCACCGATTTGGGTATTTTTTATAAAATGCAACAACTGGCACCCAATAAAACGTTATTGGTTGCCCCTACCACCGATAAAGAAGCCGCGTGTAAAAGCTGTGCACACTGCCCTTGGATGGCTATGAATGGGTTGCAAAACTTACTGTCGTGTCTGAAAAACAGAACGGGCGAAATTTTAGTCGATGAAGCGATTCGCTTAAAAGCCTTAGGCTCGTTGAATAAAATGTTGGAGTTTTCCCGTAATGCGGGGCTGGTTAAAAAATAATCGCAATTTTTTCTCAAGCCGATCTTGATGTGACACGAGAGCAAATCAGCAACTGGATGAAAAAGGAAGAAATTCCGGAATATGTAAATTGTAGTGATGTACAATTAGCTACTTTTTTGAATGGTTTAATTAATGATCGGCGCGGCAAACGAGAGGGCGAACAGCCTAAAGCTGAGAAGAAACTAAATAACAATATTATCTTTAGAAAACTAAAAATTGCCTTAAATTTGAAAGATAATGAGATCTTAGCTATCTTGTTACTTGCTGACTTACGTATCAGCAAACATGAATTAAGTGCTTTTTTCCGCAGACCAGACCACAAACATTTTCGCACCTGCAAAGATCAAATATTACGTAATTTTTTACAAGGCGTGCAACTTAAATATCGCCCAGAACAGTCAAGATCAGACTTTAAATGGAACTGATATTTTAAAATAAACAAACTAGGATAGGCATTTATGAAACTTGAGTCGCTCGCTTTACACCAC
>JAKITH010000069.1 GCA_021648185.1 Thiomicrorhabdus sp.
CAGGGTGACCAGAATTTGCTTTCTGAACTGCATCCATGCTTAACGCACGGATTGCGTTTGCTAAATCTCTACGAGTTGCCATACAACTTCCTCAATGTTTAAAAAAATTCGGTGTTTACACGCCTTCACCTAACTTAAAGCCCTTATCTTCTCGATAATGCTTAAGAGGAACGACCATATAATTTGGGGTAATATTCTCTCTTATATTGACCAAATCATCAAGTTTTCTTATGACTTTCTCAGTTTTAGAAATCACCAATAAACGCTCTTAACCCAAGTAACCCCTTTATTTAAACGACCATACCGCCGTAATGTTTACTTCAATACATTTTCAACAAACTTAAGCAAAATCAACTTTAATACGTTTTTTAAACCTTACCAACCACTCGGCACTGTGCTCATACAAAGAGAGCATCGCAGGAATCACTAACAGTATTAACAGGGTTGAGAACATCAACCCAAAGGCGATCGCAGTGGCCATAGGAATGAGAAATTGTGCTTGCAGTGAGGTTTCAAACAATAGCGGAGTTAAGCCTGCAACGGTGGTCAACGAAGTTAATAACACCGCTCTCACCCGCTGAACCGCCGCCTCTTCCAGTGCCTCATTTACCCCCATTCCTGACTCGCGTAATCGCTTATAAAAACTGACTAAAATAATCGAATCATTGACCACGATACCTGATAAACCAAAAAATCCAAACAAGGATAGAATGGTCATGTCCAAGCCCATCCACCAATGCCCTAAGATGGCACCAATTAAGCCAAATGGAATCGCCATCATCACCACCAATGGCCAGCCATAGGAGCTAAATACCCATGCTAATACAATGTAAATCATTGCCAGACCAATAAACAGGCCAACTTTCATGTCAGCCATGGTCTCCGCTTGCCGTGCACTCTGGCCTTCAACCGATACCGTTAAACCGTATTTCATCTCAAGCTCTGGCAAAGTGGATATTTGCAACTGCGCTAAAATGCGATTGGCATTATTAACGTGCTTATCCACCGCTCCAATGACGTTCACGGTTAACGCGCCGTCCACATGGCGCATGACATCAAATCCGCGCTGAGTTGACCAAGATGCCACGGTACTCAAAGCGACACGTTCACCACTGGGGGTCACAATTTGCATTCGATTAATAGTGGCTAAGGTATTTTGCTCTGCCCGAGGAAACTGCACCCGCACTTCCACTTCATCTTCCGCATCGGTAAATATTTGCACCAAGCGACCTGAAAAAGCGTCCGACAGTTGCCTTCCTAAGGAAGCGTAAGTTAATCCCAGCGCTTTTCCTTGTGGCGTGAGCTGATAAATCAACTGATCGCGACCATAGGGCAAGTCGTCCCGAATACCACTCACTCCCGAAATTTGCGTTAATACCTGCTGCAAATCCAAAGAAGCCTGCTTCAACAATAAAGGCTCTGCCCCCGATAAACGAATGTCCACGTCACTGCCCGGTGGCCCACTTTTAGGCGATTCAATGCTTAACGTATCTAAGCCGGGAACCGAGCCGGCTTTTTCTTGCCAGACTCGAACAAATTCAGCATTACGCGTTGCGCGCTGATCGCCTTCAACCAACTCCACATTGACCGATCCAAAGTTTGCGCCAGATTGCTGATTGGTCTTATTGTAGTTAATGGTTGCCACTCGAATAATACCGGGCTCCAACGCCTCTTCGGTTTCCAACAGGGCTTGGTGCAAACGATCCACATAACGTGCAGACACATCCGCGGGCGTGCCTGCCACAAAACGCGCCTCTGCAAATAACTTAGTCGATTCAGGTGAGGGAAAAAAGACAAAACCTAAGCGCCCTCCTGCAAGCAACCCGATCACAAAAATCATTAGCGCCAGCGTGGTGGCAATCGTAATGGCGCGATGTGCCAACACCCAGCGAATGAGGTAACGAAACTGGTGATGACGCAAATAATCGATTCTTGAATCTAAACGGTATCGAATCGAATTGGGTTGCGCAGGTTTTACCCCACTTAACGCATGGCGTAGATGCCCCGGTAAAATAATAAAACTCTCGATTAAAGAGGCAAAAATCACCGCAATAATCACCAGTGGAATGGCAAATAAAATATTGCCCATTTCGCCACCAATCATCATCAAAGGTAAAAATGCCGCCACGGTGGTTAAAGAGGATGCCATCACGGGCGTTAACATTCGATGCGCTCCGCCTTCTGCCGCTTGCAGTGGCGGTTCACCCCGTTCATGGTGCGCCAAGGCGTCTTCACCCACCACAATGGCATCGTCCACAATGATACCCAAGGCCATAATCAGGCCAAACATGCTCACCATATTGATACTGCCACCCGCCAGATACATAATCATGAGCGTGGCGGCAAACGAGACAGGAATCCCCACGGCCACCCAAAAAGCGACCCGACCATTCATAAAGAGATACAAAATTAATATGACTAAAATCAACCCGCCAATGCCGTTATTAACCAACAACATAATACGCTGCTTGACCAGTGTCCACTTCTCATCATACACCACCAGCTTCATGCCCTCTGGCAAGGTGGGTTCAACCTCTTCTAACCATTCAAACAGCACTTTAGAAGACTTTAAAGTATCGCCATTTTCGGCGCGTTGTAACTGCATTTGAATGGCTGGAAAGCCATCTACCGTCAAATAGGGGGCGTTTTTTCGGGCACGGCGCTCAATGGTAGCCACCTCACCCAGTGCCACATTTTCAGAATCACTCATGACCAACGGCATTTGACTAAACTCGTGTGCGGTTCGTTTTTGCTCTAACGCACGCAAGTCTCGCACACTGTCGGCATCGCCAACAGAGCCCGCAGGAATATCTTGACTCATGCCCGACACAATATTTCCCACCCCCTCTAAGGAGAGGTTAAATTGCTCTAGTTTATGTTGTGATAATTCAACCGACATCTCCTCATCGGGCAAGCCAGAGAAGGTGATTTTATCAATGCCACGATTTAACAAGTCTCGCTCAAAGGCTCGCACCATCGGGCGCATTTCATCTACCCCCCCCCGCTCGCTAATTAACAGCACCTTGGCAATCGGTTCATAGGTAACGATCCGTTTAATCACCGGTTTTTGAGCCTCTTGCGGCAGGTTTCGCAACTCACTCATTCGTTGATTAATTTGATCCACCGCTTCAATCATGTCCGTGCCTTCCTTAAATTTTAAGGTAATCACTGACAGACCTAACGAAGAGGTCGAGGTCATCTCATCTAACCCATCTAAATTACGCAATACGCGCTCAGCGGGGTTGGTTATGCTCACCTCAACATCTTGCGCATTGGCACTGGGCCAGACCACTCTTACCGAAGCATAGTCCAGTTCAAAGGTGGGGAAAAACTGTACATTCAGCTTAAACAACGCCACCACGCCCGCCAGCAACATCACTAACATCAATAAATTAGGCGCGACTTTATGCCGTGCAAACATTCCAATGACACCGCTGGACTTAAAGGGTTTCTCTTTTACACGAAAATCTTGAGCATCCAAATCCACCGAATCGGGCAATGTATTTGGCTTAGAAGCAACGGTTTCTTGGCTCATTTTATTACCTCAGACACCTTGAGACCACTCACCGCATTGGGTAAATGTGTGACACTAATTTTAGACTGTTCGCTCACAACTAAATCGCCTACCGTTGGATCAATTAACGCCCACAACTTGCCGGCACGAAACACCTCGCCCAACACCTTAACGGTTTGCGCCTGAAGTCTACCCTCTTGAACAAAATACACTCGGTCTTGACCATACAAGGCTCGATAAGGAATCGCCACCACGCGCTCAAGCCGCTCTCCTTGCAAATCCACCTCCATCAAATCCCCTGGGCGAGCCTGAGTTAATTGCGCTGGGAGGGTAAAAAACGCATCCAAACCACTCGTGGTCGCCTCCCCCGCTAAACGAGACAGAGGCAAGGTAATCTCCTCCTCATCTCGTTGATAAAATGCGCTTAACGCAATGCCTTTGTTCATCGCGGACTGCACTTGGTTTAAAATAGTCACAGGCAATTTGGCACGAAGTTCCAAAGAATCTACCCCATAAAACTGCACCAATACCGTGCCTACATTTACTCGCGATCCTTCACTTACGCCCACCTTGGTCACTCGAAGGTCATAAGGTGCCACCACTTGACCACGCTGTTTGTTTAATTTAGCTTGTGCCAACTGTGCTTTGGCTTTGAGCAAACGCGCTTTAATTTGTTGATTCTTTACCCCCCCCTCTTCCACCGCCAAGGTAGCACCCACCACCACATACTCTTGACGCACTAAAGTCTCTTTTACCTGATCTAAATCCGATTGATACGCCAAATCTTTTTCAATCAGTTGCTCCGTTCGCTCTACATTGGTTTGCTTTAACGCCAATACACTGTTCTCATGTGCTAATCGCTGTTTATTCGCTTTATCCACTAATTTTTGCAACGCAACCTGTGCCTGTGCATCCGCCACATCTGCCTTGGCCTGTTGCAATGGAATATCCAAATCCGCCAAACTCATGGAAACCAAAGGTTCACCCGCCTTAACAAATACCCCCTCTTTAACCCAAACCGTTGCAACCTCTCCAGATACCGGCGCGGCAGCATCCACCATTGAAAACGATTCCACCTTGCCATATAAGCGATGTACAGGCGATAAACTTTCAAAAACCACGGGCATGGTCTCCACCAACCAAACTTTCTCTTTTACCTCAACGGGTGCCTGAACGGGCTTACTGGCTACAAAGTAAATCAACAACGCCACCGCAACCAATATAATCAATATAGGCAGTAAAATGACCATTACTCGACTCTTTGACAAACTAACCATTTAAAACTCCATTTACTTAAGTAAGATAGGGGGGGGGAAAATATTATTGCACCTTATGAATTTATCACTATAATGGATTAAATTAGAATATGCTAATATAAAACATTCAACCACCAAGGAGAGACCCTCATGAAACATCTATTTATTACCACCAGCCTAGCCGTTAGCTTGGCACTTCCAATGTCCGTCATGGCACAAACCAACACCGAACAACTTGACCAAGAAGCCCGCAGCATTGCCAAACAGTTTTTAGGCCAGCTCAAACCTACGTTGCAAAAAAGCATGAAAAACGATGGTCCTGTTAAGGCCATTGAGGTGTGTCAAATAAAAGCCCCTAAAATCGCTCAAGAATTAGCACAAAAAACGGGATGGGACATTAACCGTGTGAGCTTAAAACCTCGCGGTGAAAGTGCAACACCCGACCAATGGGAAGCGGCCGTACTTAAACGATTTAATGCCCAATTAGCAGATGGAACACCCCCTAAAACCATCGAATTTTCAGCCATTGTCACCGTTAACGATCAAACACAGTACCGTTATATGAAAGCCATTCCTACGGGCAATGTTTGCTTAGCGTGTCATGGTAGTAACATCACTCAACCCGTGCAAGACGCACTGAAAGCTCACTATCCTGATGATGTCGCAACGGGGTATTCAAAAGGTCAAATTAGGGGTGCATTTAGCTTTTCAAAAGACATTTAAACCTTCGTACCTATCCAGTTCTCTGGATAGGTCTTTAAAAAACCCGCAATCAATTTTAAGCGTACCTTCTCAATCTCTTGCGAAATCTCTGCGCCCTGAAATCCTTTTTGAATAATTTCCTGATGATTCACCTCCGTTGCCACCTGTGCCAAGGCTAACCAAAACTCCTTTTGAGGATAATCACAAGACTCAAACCCTAATCGTCCTTTTGCATCCGCTTCACACGCCAATAAAATCTGTTTAAACTCAGACACATCCTTTAATGCACCGCAACTTTTTAACACCTTTAAATACGTTTTAGGCTTTAAAAATGGTTTGCCTTCTGACGTGAGGCCTTGATGAATCAAACCATGCCACTCCGTCACTCGTTCGGCTTGCTGTTGCCACTTTTTAGGCACTCGATACGCACGACACAACTCAGCCACCAACGGCACGCCTGCCGCCTCATGACCGTAATGTTTTGGCCATAATGCAGGATCTGTTAATCCTTTGCCCAAATCATGCACTAACGCCGCAAAACGCACCATGGCATCCGTTGACAGTTGAGCCGCCGCATCCAACACCATCAAACTGTGTATCCACACATCGCCTTCTGGATGATACTTTACCGGTTGCTCTACACCGTGCAAGGCAAATAAATGGGGAAACAGTCCTTCCATACCGCCAATCCGATCCAGCACTTCAAAAAACACACTGGGCGATTCGGTATTTAAAGCTTTTACCACCTCCTGCCAAACGCGCTCAGGGGTTAAGGCCGCCAGCTCGCCACTTTGCACCATCTCCTGCATTAAAAGCTCTGTTTCTGGGGCAATTCGAAACCCAAGCGAGTGCAGTTTGGCTGCAAATCGTGCCACGCGCAACA
>JAKITH010000070.1 GCA_021648185.1 Thiomicrorhabdus sp.
AACCGACAGTTTAATCGATCCTGTTTCGGTAAACTTAACCGCATTGCCTAATAGATTAAACAGCACTTGCCTAAGCCTTACGGGATCCAATAACAGAAAGTGAGGAATATCAGGGTCAATTTCAATGTAAAAATCGAGCCCTTTTTTCTGTATGTTCATGGTAAAAATATCGCCGACTTCTTTAAATAACTCATGAGGATTGGTGGCGACATTTTGAAGTGTCATCTTGCCCGCCTCAATTTTAGAGAGGTCTAAAATATCATTAATCAGCATTAATAAGGTATTACCCGCCGATTGAATGGTGCCAATAAACGATTTTAACCGTGGCTCTTGCACCTGTTCATTCAATAGTTCCGTAAACCCTAAAATGGCATTCATGGGGGTACGAATTTCATGACTCATATTGGCTAAAAACTCCGTTTTTGAACGGTTTGCTGCTTCGGCCTTTGCCATCGCCTCTTGCAGTTGTTTTTCGGCCAATATACGTTCGGTTAAATCAACGGAGATGGTCAACAAAGCCATTTTATTATCATATTTGATGGGAATCACCGACAGCATCATCTCACGTGCGTTCCCCTGAAAATCCTTCATGGTCACTATTTTTTGATCCACCCGACCATCGGATTCCAATCGTCTTTTAATCTCGTCTCGATCACTGCTGTGTTGGTAAAAATCGGCTATATTTAAAGTTGAAACTTGCTCTGGCGCAACCTGATAATCATCAATGGCTTTACGATTGGCATTTAAGATTTTTCCTTCAAAATCCGTCACAATCACAATCAATGGAATGCTATCAATCAGCAATTTAACCTGAGCTTCATTCTGCTTTAAACGCTCCTCAAGTTCCTTTTGTTCCGTCTTATCCCGCCACGAAATATAAATAGCGGGTTTACCCAAATAAGGAATCGAGGCATAGACGACATCCACCCAAAACGTCTGTCCATTAGCCCCTTTCAATACCCAGTCAAAACGCTGTACCCCCTGATTAAAACAATATTGAATCAATCGTTTACGTTTATCTAAAGAGCGCTCTCCATCCGGCTGATACTCGGGAAAAAACTGGGTAGTATCTTGTAAAAGAAGCTCTTTTTTATCCGTTAAGCCCAATAGATCTAATGCCGCTTGATTGCAAGCAACAAACTGATTTCGTTGATAGATCAAATGCCCATCGGCGGCTTTTTCAAACAGGTGTTTAAATTTATCTTTTTCCGTCTCAAGTTGCTGCTCAATCGCTTTTCGCTGTTTAATCTCTTTGGCCAACTTTAAGTTCCAATAAAAAACCACCCCCATAAACAACAAGGCGATTAATACAATTTGAAAAATAAACCAATAGTCCACTTTAGAGGCAAAATCAAGTTTAATCCAATCATTTAAAATCTCCCCCCCCCTCTCTTGATTCACCTCTTGCATGGCTCGATCAAGTAACTGATGTAATACGGGCAACTCTTTAGAAACAAACAGAGTTAGATTCATTTCTAACGTCGTTTTTCCCACGATGTTTAAGGGATGAAGTCCATGTTTTTTAATCAAATAACTGGCGACGGGTAAGGAAAGCAACGCGGCATCTGTGCGCCCTAGAGAAACACTCTTCAATGCGTCAAGCGGTGTATTAAATTCAATAAAATTATGTTTCGGGTAGGTCTTTAAAAGTGAATGGGTATAGCCATACCCTTTCACGATTCCCAGCGATTGCTGACGTAATTCCGAAAGAGAGCCCACAAATCCGGCATCCTTATCCATAACAATCACGATGGGGGTATTAATATAAGGCTTAATGGGGCTATAATTTTTTGCTAGGTGCACGTCGTCTACATCACCCGAAATAATATCGACCTTTTTTTGATTTGCTAGCACCAATACCTCTGACCAATATTCGACAGGAATCACGTTAATGTTAAGGGGAACTTTTTCAGTTATTTCGGTTAAAAAATCGGCCACTATCCCAGTATAAACTCCCTTTTCGGTAAAGGCTTCAAAAGGCAACCAATCTGGATCTCCCGTAAAACGAATATTGGGATTATCTTGTAACCACGCGCGCTCTTGTTCCGTTAAATCAAAATGAGAAAAGTCGTCCACCTTAGGTGGCTTACCAATCCACTCCAAAACCATTCTATCCCGCTCTGAAACCGTAATCGCGGCCAAGCCTTTATTCACAATTGAAAGCAACTCAGGTGCGTCATTTCGAACCATAAAATGGAGTTTTTTCACTCCTTGTATCGTTGCTTTAAACGGCACAATGGTATTAATGCCTGAATGTTTTATTGAATAAGATAACACGGGATAAACATCATAAAGCACTTGAGCTTTATTTTGTATAACCGCCTCAATGGCGGCTTGCATGGAGTCGGTTTCAAGAATATGAATGTCAGGATAGTGCTGTTGCAACGTCTTAATTTGTGAAAACCCTTTTGGTACAGCAACCGTTTTACCGTTCAAATCGCTTAACTGAACCGCTTGCAAATCATCTCTAATAAAAAAATAATAACGTGCATCAAAATAGGAATCTGAAAAAAAAGCATATTTTTTTCGTTCTTCTGTTTGAACCGCGGCGGGTAATAAATCGACTTTTTTATGCTCTAAATTACTTAAACTCGTAAGCCAACGGTCAGGAGTTACTTTAAACGTTAAGCCTGTTTTTTGGCCAATCAAGCTTAAGTAATCAAGAGACAGTCCAATTGGTTTTTGATTTTGATCCACAAAATCAAACGGTGGCCAATCAAACTCTGAAGCGACGTTAATTTCACCGTAATTCTTCAACCAAATACGTTCTTTAGCGCTTAAATTGACACGATTAAGACTCTCTTGTGTCGATTGGGACTGTGCATACCAACGTTCATTAATTGAACGAAGGGCTGAGTGCTCAATATCCTTTAATGCTTTTTGCATAATGGACAGTAAAATAGGCTGTTTTTTATCAATGGCAATCGCAGTTTCAGTCTCGATACCCTCAACGGGAGAAACCACCTTTAAATTTGTTAAATACTGCTGTTTGATAATATAGGTTGCCACCGCTAGATTACCCAAATACGCCTCTGCCTTACCAAAAGAAATCGCTTCTAAAGAGTGTTTATTTGAACGTGTTAAATACAATGAAAGGTCAGGATGATTCGTTTGCAGCCATTCATGTAAATAAGAGCCTTTATTCACAGAAATCTGTTTATTTTTTAAATCCGTTATCGAACCTATCGTAGTATTATCAGAGCGAACGACAATCACTATCGGCATCGTAATATAGGGGGGGGTAAAATTTAAATACTCCTCTCTTTCGGGCGTTTTAACGGCACACACTAAGCCATCTAAGCGCCCTGCCTTCATGTCAGCCACCACCTCTGACCAAACCCCACTTTTAACTTGAATCTCCAAACCGGTTTTTTGTCGAATAATCTCAATAATATCCGCTGAAATACCTGTGTGTTGACCTTGTTGATCCACAAAATCATAAGGTGGCCAATCGTAATCTGAACCTAAAGTAATAGAGGGGTTTTGCTCAATCCACTGTTGCTCTTCTAAGCTAAGTGTTAAAGAATGTGCCTGTAAAGAGAGCAGACAAAGAATAAAAAGAAGTGTTGATTTAAAAATGTGAAATGGTAATAAATTCATCAACATGCTCTTCAAAGATATCGACCAATACCGGATCAAACTGCGTATTTTTATGTTGAATAATATACTCAACCGCCTCTTCTGTTAACCACGCTTCTTTATAAACCCGTTTATGAGTTAACGCATCAAATACATCTGCAATGGCGACAATTCGAGCATAAAGGTGAATATTCTCTCTTGCCAGACCCAATGGATAACCCGTTCCATTCCATTTTTCATGGTGTTGCATCGCAATAATTTCGGCGGCTTTAATGTATTTTCGATTCGATATTTTAAGCACCTCATGCGCCAGCGTAGTATGCGTCTTCATGATATTAAACTCTTCTTCCGTCAATCGACCCGGCTTGTGCAAAATTTCATGTGGTAGCGCAATCTTGCCGATATCGTGCATGGGTGCGGCATAAAAAATAACTTGAGCGTCCTCTTCGGTAATACTCGGGTGATAGTGTGCGAGCAATCGAGAATACTCTGCAACTCTGCGAATATGACGACCCGTCTCATCCGAGTTCGCCTCCATCAACTCGGTTAATACCTGAATCATCTCTTTTTGATTGTCATCCAACTCCTGCATAAAGCGTTTTTCACGATACAACAAGCTGTTTTTTAAATTCAAATTATGGCGCTTTAAAACCCGTTTTGCAGCATACAAGTCCAAATGGGTTTTAACCCGAGCAATCAACTCTTCAGGATGAAAAGGCTTGGTAATATAATCCACCGCACCGACCTTAAACCCCTCTCGAATGGAGTCCACATCGACTTTGGCGGTTAAAAAAATAACGGGGATTTCTTTGGTATTTATCTGGATTTTTAACTGCTTGCAAACTTCATAGCCACTCATACCTGGCATCATAATATCTAACAAAATCAGATCAAAATCATTTTTTGCAACTAATTTAAGGGCTTGTTCACCGTTTAAAGCAAAAGAAAATTGATAACTCTTCTCCTTTAAAATGCTCATCGCCACTTGAATATTGTCTGAGACATCATCCACTATTAATATATGAGAACCGTTCGACATGCTCTAAAAACCTTTTTTTATCAATGATAATAAGAATAACCAGCGATCTACCTTAACACCCTACTCCATTCAGTAAAATACGTATAACAACATATTTAATAAAAGAAGCTTGAATGGATTTTCAAAAATCTGATTTTAAGATATAAAACCAAATTATATTAGCAATATCAGCAAGTTTTAAGCCATAAAAAAAATGAATACCACCATCTTTATGAATGTCTATTTCGGTTAAACGCTATAATTCTTTAAAATGATTAAAACAAGGCATTAACATGGCAATTCAATGGTATCCCGGGCACATGCACAAAGCCCAAAAAGAAGTCCGAGAAATTTTTCATCAAATAGATGTATTTATTGAAGTGCTGGATGCTCGCATTCCCTTTAGTAGTCAAAACCCAATGATTGAAGAAATTCGTGGGGATAAACCTACGATTAAGATTCTCAATAAAAGCGACTTAGCCGATCCTGAAAGAACGCTCTTTTGGCAAAGCTATTTAGAACAAGAAAAACAGGTCAAAACCTTAGCCTTTAATTCTCAACAGTCGGATAAACGCGAGCAGATCATTTCGATGATTAAAAAGCTGGTGCCCGATAAAGTACAAACGGTTAAGAACATTCATGTATTAATCATTGGGATTCCCAATGTGGGAAAATCCACGTTAATTAATAACATTACAGGTCGTACCATTGCCAAGACGGGGAATGAACCTGCGGTCACCAAACAACAACAACGCATTAAGCTCGAAGAGGGGATTACCTTAATTGACACCCCTGGTATGTTATGGCCCAACATCGAAAATGAGAACAGCGGTTACCGCTTAGCGATTACGGGAGGCATCAAAGAGACCGCATTTGAACTGCCCGACATTGCCAGCTATGCAGCAGAATACTTAATGCAACACTACCCTCAGGCTCTCAAAGAACGCTTTAATCTCGATGAATTGCCCAGCACAGACATTGAATTATTAGAAATAATTGGACGACAGCGCGGCTGTTTGCGCTCTGGTGGCATGGTGGACTTGGATAAAGTATCCCGAATTTTTATTGTGGAATATCGCGATACGATACTTGGCAATTTAACCCTCGAAACGCCTGATCTTATTGAGCTAGAGTTAAAACAGGTTGAAGTGTTACGAGAACAAAAAAGAGCGAAGCTAGAAGCCAAAGAGGCCAATAAAAAGATGCGCCGTGCGCGCCATAAGAAAAATAAACGTTAGCCCTCTCCCAGCCTCCCCCTTGTCAGGGGGGGGAGAAAAAAACGTCACGCTTTTTCAGGTAGGAAGAGGATACGATACTATGAGGGTGAACATTTACACGAGTTTATCGTAAATTCAAGACATCCTGCATATCAAACAAACCTTTCTCTTTATGAATTAACCAATCGCAAGCTCGAGCAGCCCCTTTGGCAAAGGTCATTCGACTGGAGGCTTTATGGGTAATTTCTACTCGCTCGCCTTCGGTGGCAAACAACACGGTATGATCGCCTACAATATCCCCTGCTCGAATGGTTGCAAATCCAATAGTATTTGGATCCCGTGCGCCCGTAATCCCTTCACGACCATACACGGCACAAGTTTTTAAGTCTCTACCGAGTGCTTCTGCAACCACTTCGCCCATTCGCAAAGCCGTACCAGAAGGCGCATCAATTTTATGACGGTGATGCCCTTCAATGATTTCTACATCATAGTCATCATTTAACA
>JAKITH010000071.1 GCA_021648185.1 Thiomicrorhabdus sp.
TGAACACGATAAAAACAGCCCCAACTACAAAACCTTTTGGCAAGAACTTGCCTCAGGAAAGTTACAACGTGGTAACTTTAAACGCCTTAAAAAAGATGGTTCTTTCTGTTATATTCACGCCACCTACTTTCCCGTTAAAAATACTGATGGAACGGTCATCAAAGTGGTTAAACTGGCGGATGATGTCTCGGATGAGATAATGAAAGAGCAGGCACACAAAGCTGAGTTAGAGGCGATCAGTCGAGTGCTTGGGCGAATTGAGTTTAATACCTCTGGTATTATTTTAAATGCCAATCAAAATTTTTTAGACATTGTAGGCTACGAGCTAAATGAAATCGTTGGCAAACATCACGCCATGTTTGTCACAGAAAGCTATCGAAACTCCGAAGAGTATAAAGCATTTTGGTCTCGCCTTGCCAAGGGAAAAACCTTTAGTGGTCGTTTTGAACGCGTAGGAAAAGGGGGTGGCAAAGCGTGGTTAGAGGGGAATTACAACCCTGTTTTTGATACTGAGGGAAAACCTGTTCGGGTCATTAAATTTGTTCGAAACATTACCGAACAAGTAAATGATGAAAAAATACTGGCACTCAGCGCCAATATTTTGGATGCGATGGCCAACGGAGACTTAACCCAACAAATTGAGATGACGTGTCATGGCGATTGGAACCGTTTAAAAACGGCGGTGAATGAGAGCAACCAACAACTCAGTCACTCCTTTGGCAAGCTCAGAACCCAAGCGCACCAAATAGTCGATACGGCTCAACAAGTCTCTCATTCCAATCAAGATTTATCGAATCGTATTCAACAACAAGCCGCGGACATTGAAGAGACCACCGCCACCATGCAGGAACTCAGCCATCAGATAGATGAATCTTCAAAAAGCTCCAAACGCTCTCAAGCCATTACCGAATCGGCGATGGCATCGGTACAAGAGGGTGGTGTGTCTATGCAAGAGAGTATCGAAGCCATGGAGAGTATTAAAGAGGTCAGTGAGCAGATCACCAGCATTGTCTCGCTCATTGATGGCATCGCCTTTCAAACCAACCTTTTGGCACTGAATGCGGCGGTAGAAGCCGCGCGTGCGGGCGAACATGGACGAGGATTTGCTGTGGTGGCCAGTGAGGTCAGAAATTTAGCTGGCCGCTCTGCCGATGCCGCTAAAGAAATTGGTCAACTCATTAACCAAACCTCAGAACGCGTTAAGCTCGGTACCGAAAAGGTACACAACACGTCAAAACTGCTAAAAATTACGGAAAATCAAGTCACGGAAATCAGTGCCTTAGTGTCTGACATTGCGAATAAAACCGAAGAACAAGCGCAAAACGTAAAACAAAGTTCCAGTGCCATTGCTGAAATAGATACGTCACTGCAACAAAACACCGCACAAGTGCAAGAAAATACCGCCCTATCGGAACAGCTCTACGCCCTAGGCGAGCAACTTAAATCCTTAGCCGATCAGTATCAAACTCAGGACTCAGCAGGCGATAACGTTAACACTCAACTACCCTCCAAATAAGAAACAAAGCAAGTAGTTTTACTTGCTCTTCCTTCTTGAATATGTAAAGATGTAAGGCACTGACATCTTTTTTATTTAAAAGGAATCTCCTCATGAAAAAATTATTATTACTATCGGCTATTTTTTTAAGCACTTCGGTACTTGCCGCTCCAGCTCCGCCTGCCGCACCAACCATTATCGGCTATAACGTCCAAAACGCCGCTCCTTCTGGAACGGGAGGCTGGACGCACGAGTATACAGGCAGCATTACAGACCTTAACAACGACGGATTGTGGGACTATACAGGCGGCAGAGGAACTTTAGCAGATGGAGTGTTAGGCAATAACACATTGACAACACAACTATTTCACACGGCAGATAATACCTCTATCACTGTTTTTTTAGATGATTATTACGCCCTTGAAAGTGTCTCTCTGTTTGGTGGGCCTGAATCGAACCAAGTCTCAGGAAGTATCACCGACGCTACCTTTAGCGCTATCTCCCAGAACGGAGTTAATTTAGCTGTAACACTCAGTGGTACAGCTTTTGGGAATAACAATTCTAGCGGCACACCCGTTAATGATCTATTTTCATTCGATACAGGAATACCGTTAGCCACCTCCGAAATGGTAAATCAATTTACCATATCAAATATTACGGGGGATTATTTAGGATACTACAGCATCAGCGAAATTCAAGTCACTGCTGTACCTGAACCAAGCACGTATGCACTTATGTTAGGTGGATTAGGGTTGGTTGGCTTTATGGCGGCCAGACGACGCCGAGCGACTTAATTCCACAAACCGATAAAAAATACCATAGCCTTAAAAGCGTCTTTTGACGCTTTTTTTATTTCAGCTTTTCAAGCCCCTGCCAAACCCCTTATACTACCCTCCATTATTTACTACTCCCTAGTGGAAAGAAACCGACCATGTCACCCGATGTATTAACCCAAATCATTCTACCTGCCTCGCTGTTTATTATTATGTTTGGTATGGGACTCTCTTTAAAAATCGCCAACTTTCAAGCCGTATTGAAAATGCCTAAAGCAGTGGGTATTGGCATTTTTGCACAAATGGTTCTGTTGCCTCTGCTGGCGTTTGTGATTGCGGTCTTGCTCTCGCTACCGCCTGAAATAGCAGTGGGTTTAATGATTATTGCACTGGCACCGGGTGGTGCGACCTCTAATTTATTCACCTATTTGGCCAAAGGTGATGTCTCCCTGTCGATTAGCTTAACCGCCGTGGTCAGTTTGGTCGCGCCGTTTACGATCCCAGTGATGGTTGCACTGAGCATGAGTTACTTTATGGGCGATAGCACCCCCTTTAGCCTGCCCATTCTGCCCACTATTTTACAGCTCTTTATGATTACGCTGGTGCCCGTTGCCTTGGGCATGGTCGTGTTGGCTTATTGGGAAAAAATGGCGCACACCATCGAACCCTTTTTTAAATGGTTTTCCATTCTCTTTTTGCTATTGATTATTGTGTTGATTGTGCTCAAAAACAGCCATCAAATGGTGGCCTTTTTTGCACAAGCGGGTTTGGCCACGCTGTTGCTGAATGTTTGCGCTCTATGGCTGGGGTATCAACTGGCTCAAAAAGCCAAGCTGTCTCAACCGCAAGCTACCTCTATTGGGTTTGAAGTGGGCATTCAAAACGGTACCTTAGCATTAGTGGTTGCGGGGACTCTTATCGGTAATGAGGCCATGATGATTCCTGCGGTGACTTACTCTCTATTGATGTTTTTATCAGGCGGGATATTTGGCTGGTGGTTGCAAAAAAAGAGGGGCTAAAAAGCCCCCTTTATTTTTCTTAATTAAAGCTGATCTGGCGTCAACTCGACTTGCTCTAAAAAATGCCTGAGTCGGGTGACTTCTGATTTGTCGGAAATCTCATGTCCGTGGTGTGGCAAATTCAGTGAAATTTCAGAGTCTTTAATCTTCACTTTTGCATGGTTCGACTTAGACATTTCAATCTCTGCGCCGTAGTGCTCTAAGGCGTGAGAGAGTTTTTTCCAATCCAAACTGGTGGCGATTGGGTGTGCAAATACTTTTTCTAAAATAACTTTATGTTTATGGCTCATAATGCGCTCCTTTGGGTAAAAAAACTATCTTTCTTACTTTCATTATACGCCTTAAAATATTAAATTAATCCCAGCATTTTATGAGTTTCAGCTAAGCGTTCAACCGTGCCCACATCCGACCAAATGCCTTGATAAACCTCTCCCGTTACCCTCTGTTTTTCCATGGCCTTCCTCAAGACGGGGGCTAGTTTTTTTACCCCCCCCTCCTCTCCTTTAAAGAGTGCAGGGCTTAACACACTGAGTCCAGAAAAAGTGAGTTCGCCTTGTGGAATCACTTGCTGTTGTTCATTCAAATCAAAATCCCCTGTTTGATTATGGTTAGGGCTTGGTACGAGAACAAGGTGTGCTAATCGGCTCGTATCAGTCGTCTGCATCTGTTGTGCCGTTTGCAATAATGAGTCAAACGAAAAATCACAATAAACATCGCCATTTAAGACTAAAAAAGGGGCGTTGCCGAGCAGTGGCAAGGCTTGAATAATGCCCCCTGCGGTTTCCAGCCCGCCTTCGGGTTCGGGCGAATACTCAATATTTACCCCCCAGCGTTTACCGTTGCCTAACGACGTTTCTAATACCTCGCCTAACCATGCGTGGTTGATCACAATGTCGGTTATCCCAATGGCGGCGAGCTTTTCAATATGGTATTCAATCAATGGCTTGCCGCACACGGGTATCAGCGGTTTGGGAACGGTATCGGTTAATGGACGCAAGCGATTACCACGCCCTGCGGCGAGAATCATCGCTTTAATGGGCGCGTTTTTGAGTAAACCACTCATTTCAGGTCACTTAGGTTTGGGAGCACTTTATTCTCTATCAAACGCACTAAATCGGTCATTTCGGGATACTTTTTTCCAACCTGAACAATGTAATTTAAGGTTAAAGGAATGTCATTTAAATAGCTGTCTTTGCCATCACGGTGGTATAACCGTGCAAAAATACCGCTGGCTTTTAGGTGGCGCTGTATGCCCATTAAGTCCATGGATTTTTGAAACGCACTCCATTCGTTTTTATGCGTTAAATTTACCGCACACAACTGCAAAAAGTAGGCACGTTGCCACTCGGTAACTTGATCTTCTGGCCAAGCGATATAACAGTCACGTAACAGCGAGACCGCATCGTAAGTTAATGGGCCTTGAACGGCATCTTGAAAATCTAAAATCCCGGGGGCCTGATTGGGGGAGACCATTAAGTTACGACTGTGATAATCTCGGTGAACATACACTTGAGGTTGCGCTAAGGCAGAACGCTGCAAAGACGCTTTAACCAACTGCCAGTTATGACGCGCAACGTTATCCAGCGTAATATTAAGGTGTGTGCCCAATAACCAGTCTGAAAACAGGTTCATTTCCGTGTCCAATAACGCGGCATTGTAAGGGGGTAACTGGCTGGCCACCTTTTGCCCTTTGCTTTGCAATGTAACCAGTGCGGTTAAGGCACTTTGATAGAGGCGATCCGCCTCGGATTCGGAGGCGGAATCCAACACGGATAAATACGTTTGGTTGCCTAAGTCGCTGAGTAACAAAAAACCTTGCTCTAGGTTTTGAGCCAATACCTTAGGCACCTGCAATCCCATAGCAGAAAGCTGTTCTGAAATGCGGATAAAGGGTCGACAGTCTTCCTGCTCAATCGGTGCATCCATAATAATGTAAGATTTTTCTCCCCCCTCTTCTTCGGTTACTTGAATTCGAAAGTAACGTCTAAAGCTGGCATCGCTGGAGGCCGATAGGGGGGGGGAGAAATTTTTTGCGGCTAAAAAAGGTAACTGGTTTAGCCAATCCAACATGGTTTCAAATCTTTCATTCATTCCATCAATACTCGGTTAAAATACATATTCTATGAATAATTAATGATTATCCTCTTGATGTCAAACGCTGTACGCTTATTTCACTTAGAATTTGAACCAAAGAAGACCACGGTATCCCGTGTTTTTCAACCCATTGGTTGGCTGATTTTAAGCAGTTTCAGTGTTCAAGCCATCGCCGCAGAGCCTTCTATTAGTCGTGTACAGCAATGTTTGCCCAACCTCATTGCGCCCTTGCAACTTGCTCCAAAAGCCTTTAGCAAAAAAAGCCAACCACTGGCGGTGGATTTAAACGCCTCGGCCAAACACTTAGAGGCGGATCAACTTTCACAACCCTCACCTAACCGCTACCTATTTACCGGAAATGCCAAATTTACCCAACCCAACTTAGTGGTGTTAAGCGATCGCATGTTGTTTGATCAAGGCTTACAGCAAGCTGAATTTCAAGGGCATGTTGAGGTGCATCAACCTGAGATTTTATTGCTTGCCAATCAAGTTGAGATGGATGAGCAAGCACAAACCTCTCTATTAACCGATGCGCAGTATCAAATTTTACCCAGCCGCATGCATGGCCAAGCCAGTCAAATTCAACTGAACCAACAAACCGAAACGGCTCAACTGAACCGTGCCACCTTAAGCGCGTGCAAACAACAACCCGATCAATCTTTAACATGGCAGCTTAAGTTTAAAGAGGTAGAGATCAACCAGCAGACTGAGATGGTTGAAGCCAGCAGTGCTTCTCTTTGGATTAAAGGCGTTCCGGTTCTGTACACGCCTTACTTTGCTTACAGTTTGGCAGACCGTGCCAGTGGATTTTTGTTTGCTGAATTGGGGACAATAAAATCCGTTACACAAAAAGATCACCTGCAATTTATAAAAATCCCCTACTTTTTTAATCTTGCCCCCAATATGGACAACACCTTAACGGTAATTCCC
>JAKITH010000072.1 GCA_021648185.1 Thiomicrorhabdus sp.
TGTAAACGCTGTGATTCGGTTCCAAGATAGATCGTGGTGAGGATTGTATTCATGCAGTTGTTTCATCGCTCGGCACTTATGATTAGCGAGCTTTTTATAGGCAATCTTTGCGGCGAATTAAATGGCAGGTGTCGGAAACTCCCCATTAACCAAGTAACTTTCCAGCGGATAGCGAAAGGGAGTTGATAGTAGATAGTGCAGATCGTTTGGTTTTGATGGCAGTTTAGGTTTCGATTTTTCGAGTAGTTCTTCTAGCTGCTTTTGCTCTTCTAAATTATCAACCAGTTGGTTGGTGGCGATTTGTTCTTGGCTTTCAACGACACGTGTTAATTTGCCCTGCACAACGGTTTTATGATCGTTGCTAATTTTCCCCAAGCCACTACTCTTTTTATTTTCGAATGACATTAATGTTATTCGCCGAGGTTAAACCTTACCGCGTAGCGCATCCAAGTATTCAAGCACATGGACTAGTCCTTGTGTATTTAACAGCTGTGTTGCTGGTATGCCGCCAACGTGTCGGTTTTCGGTATGCATCCAATGTTTCATGTCATCTGTTTTTCCGCCCACTAATACAAATAAACTTCGATAACAGCGAATGAGGAGTAGTGCGAGTTCGCCGGCTTTGCTTTGAGGGTCGATCCCTCTTGAGAGGCTTGTACGATCTTTGCCGATGATTTTCCCGATTTGGGCTTGAGATAAGCCAATCTCTTTTCCGGCGTTAATTAGCGCCTTAGATAATGTTAGCTTTTGATCCGGTTGGTTATTTGGCTGTGTATTCATAAATTGAGACTCTCAAGAGATGATGTATATGCATCATTGTAGTTGGTTTTGTGTTTTTTGCAATATTTTGACGATGAGCTATGTCTCATTTCTATTGTTAGTTGTTTAGTGTGCGGACATTCTGCTTTCAAGCGATAATGAGAATCATTTGTAAAATTATTTATGGTTGTTTTGCTAGGGTCAAGTGAATGAAATAAGGGGGCTGCCCCTTTTAGTGCCGAAATTGGGTTTTCTACAGCCTTATAGTAATACCGTTCCTTCAACAGACATTGGTCAGCCTCCCCGAACAAATTTCTATGTTTAGAAATTACATCGGCAACGTAGAGAAATCATTCAATTAAAGACATAACCTGCTAATTGTAGTACTCTTTTTCCTTCATCGTAAAGGAATGCAAAGGGAAAACATGGAATCAATTCAGGTGGCACGCCTAGATCATCACGGCATAGTTGCTGGCATTATTGACGAACTTAAGATCGTTGAGATTATTGATGGACAAATCGAAGCAGACGATCAAGAAGAAGTTTCAACGGGTGAAGCAGTTAAAGCGATGATTATTAACGGACTGGGCTTTTCCAATCGACCTTTGGTTTTAACGCCCCAGTTTTTTGAAAACCTTCCGATGGATGCGCTATTTCGTAAAGGCGTTGAAGCGAGTCACTTTAACCGCTATAAATTAGGCCGCAGTTTGGACAAAGTTTTTGACTATGGCAGTGAGCTATTATTTAGCATGGTGGCCGCATTTGGTTGTCATCAGGAAAACGTAGATCAACGATTTAATTCACTCGATTCAACGAGCTTTTCCTTGAACGGTGAATATTCAATTGAAGAAGATAAAAAGACAATTAACATCACTCATGGTCATTCCAAAGATCACCGCCCTGATCTAAAACAGGTTATGTTGGAATTAATGGTTTCTCAAGATGGCGGCGTACCCTTTGTGAGTAAAAGTTGGGATGGTAACGGGTCTGACAATGTGATATTTGAAAAACGCGCCGCTGCGCTCATCGATGAATTTAAAGCCAGTGAAGCGCCGCGATATTGGGTGGGTGATAGCAAGCTTTACCATAAAAAAGCGAAAGACACCTTATCACAAATTCCTTTCATTACTCGAATTCCAGGCAGTCTCAAACTTGAACAAAATGTCGTTGATCAAGCACTATCAGATCCATTGCAATGGGTTGATTTAGACAACGGAAATCGTTATCAGCGTTTTAATTTATGTCACTACGAAATGGAACAGCGCTGGCTTGTCATTCATTCACAAGCGGCGCTCGGTCGCGCTAGATCGACTCTGGAACGTCGGCAGGAAAAGGAAAGTAAGAAAATTGAAAAGGCGTTATTTCATCTACAAGCGCAACGTTTTGAATCAGAAACTGCCGAGAAAATCGCATTGAATGAGTTGGCGAAGACGTGGAAATTTCATCAAGTAAACGATACTTCATTGACACCTCACAAGCGCTATTCAAAAAAAGGTAGACCCAATGCACAGGCACAAACGACAGGAACTGCATGGCAAATTAATGCGACATTCAGCGTAGATGAAAATTACATTGAGACGCAATCTCAACGCAACGCGTGCTTTGTTATAGGCTCCAACATCAACGGTGATGAGCTGACCGATATCGAAATATTTCACGGCTATAAAAGCCAATCAAATGTAGAAGGGGGATTTCGATTTTTAAAGGATCCTTTGTTTTTTGTGTCATCATTATTTCTAAAAAAACCTTCGCGAATTGAGGCGCTATTGATGATAATGACATTATCATTATTTGTTTATTCAATTGCGCAAAGACGAATTCGAGCCAATCTAAAATCGCAGAATCAAATAATTCCCAATCAGATTAATCAACCCGTTCAGCACCCCACACTGCGTTGGATTTTTCAGCTATTTGAGGGTATCAACTTCATTACACACAACGTCAATAACACAATAAAAATAATGGTAGACGGACTGAGT
Source organism: Thiomicrorhabdus sp. (assembly GCA_021648185.1). The sequence goes on from JAKITH010000072.1 coordinate 2,739, forward strand.
GATCTGCGGAAAAAAATATTACGTTTGCTGGGGCCGACTGTTTGTAGAATATATCAAATTTCTTCGGAAAGGGGCTGACCAATGTCTGTTTAAGATGCTGACAGCAGCCCTTTCAAGGTGAATAATTAATCATTTGGTTTTATTCCACGAAGTAGCCTAGCAGTAGAAACATGTGGATGTTTTGAATATTTATTGCGTTTTTTTGGAGGTTTCTTCGGACCCCGTGCAGACTTTTTGAATTTTGATAATTTCACATTCGCTGCAAGTTGGAGCAAGATCTCAACCAGCTTCAGGATTGACAGGGTTTGAAAAACGCTCCATTCCTCCTCGGGCAACGCTATCATCATTCCGTCATAGGTTCGAGCGATGTTCCCTGCCAAATAGTAGCCGGATAATTCCTTTTCAATGGTTTCTTCTCCATGCTGAACGCGTAGTGCGGCTTTCACAACGGCAAGTACATTGTAAGCGACCAACGCAACACAAAAACTAAACAGAGCTGCTTTTGGATACCCCAACGTGTTGACTTCTGAATGTAAGTGGGCTTCCAGTTCTTGAAACAGGGTTTCTATGCACCACCGTTTACGATAGTTCTCAGCAATGAGTTTAGCACTGACTGCGGTTTTTGGAAGATTCGTCAGTATGGCAATTTCCTTTTCACCGTCACGTGTCTCAGTATTTAAACTCAGCCGAATTCGGCGGTATTTTCTGGTTTTACCTTGATCATCAATAATTGTTATCCATTGCTCATACAAAGTGCCGGTCTCTGTTTTTCCCACTTCTTTTTCCAAACCAGATGCTTCCCACTTAAGTCCTTTATGCTCTCTGCAGATAAAATATCCGTCCTTGTCATCCATTCCAAGAAGGAAACTTCTAACACAAAAATTTCTATCCATGACCCAAACATCTTTTTTTTCAACCGTGGGTAATATTTGCCCCAAAAGTGAACGTTCCTGTGCATGCCCATCTTCACAAGGAAAAACATCAATCGCCATTTCTAACATAGGATCGTATACAACAAGCGATTTTCCGGGAAGTGCACCTGCCTTAGTTTCCCTGAGCACGTCCAGTCGATGCTCGGTCGCTTCTATGCAATTACCATCCAGCATCTTTACCCGGTATCCGGGTATTAAGGGTTCTCGAGTCCCGTTTAGTGCTTCAATGATCTCTCTCTTTTCTCTCGCTGTTTCACGTACTAATGCAGCTGAAGTGTCAATGCTAATACCATTGAGTTTATTATAGAGCGAGGTAATGGATACGCCCACTTGCTCGCCTTCTTCTTTGTACGCGGCATTAACAGAAGGAAAGGTCTTGAAGATAACAAGGTTCATCAGTTCAAAAAGGGTGGAAAATAATAATGTTCGGGTATATTGCTCAACGGCTGTACGTTCAAAGAGTGAATTAAGTTTGCCAGGGGAAAGCACTCGCTCCAAAAGAACTTGAACCATGACTGGGACGGGACTTTTATCCATAAACCGCTGAAAGATTTTACTAAACATGACTGCCTTGTGATTAAATATAATTTGGGAGGCAATTATTCAATAAAGAATGTCAAATGAACAGCTATGGGGAATATTTTTTTATGAGACAAGTTTTGAATGAAGAACGTTGCCAATATTCTCGTTTAGGCTACTTTTTATAATTATGTAGCTGTATGATTATTCACCTTGAAAGGGTTGGTACACTTGTGCCTACTCCTCATTCAGAAAAACATGATTCATATCTTTTGAATTACTCGCGTACCGGTGATCGTCGTTTTATTGGTGCGCCGCGTGAAGTGCAAGCTCGGCGCAAAGATGGTTCAACTTTTCCGGCATCTATTGTGGTTTCTGAAATCAGTGTAGGTGATGAAAAAAATTATATTGGTACGGTTAGAGATTTTACTGAGCAAAAATCAATTGAGTTAAAGCAACTTGAAGCAAAAGCTACATTGGAAGTCGAGCGAGAGAAATTACTAGAACAAGATTGGCTGAAATCTACCTACGCAATTATCGTTGAAAGAATACAGAGTGCGCGAAATATTGAAGACTTGTGTGGAGATCTGCTGAGTGAATTGGTACCTTCGATTGGTGCGCAGGTAGGTCTGTTTTATATTCGAGAGGGTTTGGAGAAGTCTATTGAAGATAAAGATAAAACAAAAACTGTATTGTTTCTATTGGCGACATACGCATATAAAAACCGAAATAACGTAAATAATCGTTACAAAGCCGGTGAGGGATTAGTTGGTCAAGCCGCACTTGAAAGAAAAACTATTGTATTAACCGATGTGCCAACTGACTACCTCGGGATTGATACAGGTATGGGAAAAACGACACCCGAGACTATAATGGTACTTCCCGTAGTATTTGAAGATGATCTCGTAGGTGTACTTGAAATTGGCTCATTAAATCGGCTTTCATTATTGAAGCAAGAATTATTGAGTCAGATTGTTGAAAACTTAGGGGTTTTTATTAATAGTATTATTGGTCGTTCTCGTGCAGAACACTTATTACAGCGATCAGAGAGTCAGTCGGCGGCGTTGAAGCAGCGAGAGCAACAATTGCAACAAGCAAATGTTGAAATGAAAAAAAAACTATCCCTATTTCTTCGAGTCCTACCTTTATTTTTTGTCATGGCAGGTATTTTCATAATATCTCATTGCCCTGGAAGCAAGTTACCTGATCTCACTATTTTAGACATGGACAAACTGCTGCATGCTCTGGCATACGCAATCCTGGCCATGACGGCAATTTTCGCGATTCTCCCTTTACTCCATCCCCGGTCACACCTGCTTCTCACCCTTGGAGTCATACTTTTCTGCCTTATGTATGGAATTTCTGACGAATATCACCAATCGTTCATTCCATCACGAACGGCAAGTATATGGGACATTATGGCAGATCTTTTCGGCGCGGCCATGGCTACGGCAATATGGCACCTGAGCCGATGGGACAAATTATTACCCGCCTTCTTAAGATAATCCCCAACCGGCCTTTCTCGCCACTATTCCGCCTAAGTCCTTGATGTTATAAATTTTTTATGGTGAAATAGATTTCAGGGAATTGATTATCAGTAACTGATAATCAAAAATGGGAGGTTTAAATGAAGGCATCTAATTATCTGTCATGGTTTATTGTGCTGGTAGTATGGCCGGTTATTTCTTATGCCGCCTGCATTAAGGGCGACTGTCAAGACGGTCATGGCGAATTTGTTTTTGAAAATGGCGCTAAATACACCGGTCAATTCCAAAACGGCCTGCCAGAGGGAAACGGTGTTTTTTCCGGTGCCGACAGCAGCACCTACGACGGAGATTTTTTCAATGGAAAATACCAGGGAAACGGCCGTCTTACTTTCAATGATGGCTCAATATATAAAGGTCAAGTTAAAAACGGCCGCCAACAAGGCAAGGGGGTTTGCCG
>JAKITH010000073.1 GCA_021648185.1 Thiomicrorhabdus sp.
TCATATCCATGGTTGCCATAGCTAGTCCGGCACCATTAACCATGCATGCAACATTACCATCAAGTTTTACAAAATTAAGGTCGAATTTACTTGCCTCAACTTCGGTAGGATCCTCTTCGGATAAATCGCGCATAAGAGCAATTTCTTTGTGGCGATAAAGTGCATTATTATCGATAGCTACTTTGGCATCGGCTGCGTAAACCTTACCATCGGCAGCTTTTATAACTGGGTTAATCTCAAATAAGCTCGCATCAGAACCAACATAGGCTTTATAAAGAGCTGCAACAAATTTTGTCATTTCTTTAAAAGCAACTCCGCTAAGGCCGAGGTTAAAAGCAATACGGCGTGCCTGGAAGCCTGTTAATCCTACTTTAGGATCGATTAGCTCATTGAAGATTTCCTCGGGAGTTTCTTCGGCAACTTGCTCAATATTCATACCACCGCAAGGTGAGTACATTACCATATTTTGACCTTTATCGCGGTTTAGCAGTATGCTCATATAATACTCTTCAACATCTTCGGGACCAGGATAATATATGTTTTGCTCAATGATTATTTTTCGAACTAATTTACCTTTGCTACTAGTTTGTGGAGTTACTAGCATCATGCCTAATATCTCTTTGGCAAATGATTTCACTTCTTCAAGTGATTTGGCTATTTTTACACCACCACCTTTACCGCGACCTCCGGCATGAATTTGAGCTTTAACAGCCCATTTGTTTGAGCCAGATTTTTTTTGTATTTCTTTGGACAGGATGCGCATGGGGATTCGACCCAGCTGGGCCTCCTCCTAAGAAAACAGTTAAGTGGACGGCTAATCATATTTGCAATGTTATTATCCCATCAATCGAATTTTCAAACGATACTTCTCTAGCCGATGGATTGGAGTTTCTACAAGGACGGCTTTGGCTCCCCAAAGAATACGGAATTAAGATCGATGGGAATGCCCTAGGTGCGGAAAAATTAAAGATACTGATAGAACTACATGCCGAAAATATTTCTCTAATCAAAGCACTTTCTTTGATTGCTGACATGTTTCAGGCCAAGCTGGTAATTGGGGCAGGTATTGTCACTCTAAAACCAGACGCGAAACCAGCAGAACAAAACGCAGCAGAGCAACCCGCTAGCCGCCCCGCAGTTACGAATAAATGAAAACTTTAACCATTAACCTCTTCGTTCACAGTCGCCCCCGCTAGCGGGTTGCCTGTGCTCGACGTTCTGCCAAACCATTGGCCCGGTAAGGCCGAGGCTGGTAGAGTCATATTATGAGGATAGTGCTAACAATAATTGCTGCAACTCTATGTCTTGTGTCTCGTGTAGAGGGAGAGACCATAGTGCCTCCAGAACCGCCCTTAAGTGAATTTTCTGACGCCGCTAAAAAAGCTGATATTATAATGCTGATAGATATTGACCTATCCACTGATCCAACTAAAGCGACAGTTCGCGAAGTGCTTTATGGAGAGAAGGCTTATCAAAAACATAAAAACGCGATCATGAGGCGTCTTCCCAAGCATGAGAAGAGAACCGATGTTGTATTCGCTCCAATGGAAATCTTTTTCGCGAAGCTAACAGATGACCCCTTTGGTATACGAATGATAACCAGCATTGCGCTGCATAAAACACGAACTGAGTTCCTTGGCGACGAAAAGCTTGTCTTCAAGGAGCATTCAATCAAGGCCATCAAAGCTGCAGTCGCGAAAGGCGCCAAAAAAGCAGAACAAAACGCAGCAGAGCAACCCGCTACTCGTCTCCAGTCAAAACCTAAATGAAAATTTTAACCCTTAACTTGAACACGAAATCTCGCTACCAGTAGCGGGTTGCCTGTGCTCGATCGTTCGGCGAAAAAATTATTGTGAGCAAAATAATAATGACTGCATTATTAGCAATACCATTAAGCTGGGTTCCTTATGCGGGATTATCAATTTATTGGAATCATCTAATATCAACAGTTCCTGGAGCATCACACGGCGAGGTTTCTGGACCAATTAGCTTTTTTTTGCCAGTATTATTCGTAATGGCGACTATTGTCAGTTTTGGTTTTCTAGTTATCATCGCACTGAAAATAAAGCGTGAATACTAAACCCCGAACAAGAGTCAGCACCGAATCCCTGAGCCGCTCCGTAGTTATGCTTCACTTTAATTTTAAACATCAACCTCTTCGTCAACGCGCGCTCCCGCTCAGGGATACGGTGTGACTTGACGTTCTCTGAAAAATGATTTCTGCTGTACCGGATAGCTACACGTTGAAGGGGCAATTAAAACCTGTCGCATATTTTCCATTTCACGCTTCCGACTTCGAAAAAACTTTTTCCTATCAAATTTACCGAATATGAGGAAGATGGTCTTGGTAATGCACGCGGCAAATTCATACGACTAAGTTCTGGAAGGCATTTTCTCCTTAAAGAATTGTTAGAAGCATCAATTCCGCGACTATACGCAGAAGCCGATGACGACAACTGCACGAATGAAGGGCTTGACGACTTACTCTCTGAAATGGGCGTTCTTAAAGATGATTGTCTCTGGACATTAGTCGAGGGATATGATGCCGTAGAATGTGTCTTGATGCGTGAGGACGATAATGGGCAGCGATTTGAGGTAGAGCACTTCAGAAATAAAATCGAAGCAAAGCTTCGTTTACATGAGCTATCTGCTGGAGGGCATAAGCAGTTTTTCTGGGTCGAGAGCAACAACAGAGAACAAAACGCAGCAGAGCAACCCGCTACTCGCCTCTAGTCAAAAACTTAAATGAAAATTTTAACACCTAATCAGAACACGAAAGCTCGCTGTCAGTAGCGGGTTGCCTGTGCTCGACGTTAGCGATAAAAATGAACATCACACAAAAATCCAGAGATTACTTTGAAGAGTATGGAGCCGAATTTGAGTCTGCGACCGAAGACCAGTTAGCTTCTCTTAAGGAACGGAATGCTAATGGTGATACTATAGATTACTTTTCGAGTTTAAACATATCAGCTGAAATTCCAGTAAGAAGCCTGATTCGCTTTGATGATGCTCAGGCAAATTTAGAGCAAATGGTGGATATGTGCCCTAACTGCGAAGTGTGGCAACATGGCTTCATTGCTTTCGCACGTGATATTGAGGGGCGTGTATATTGCTTCAACCAGAACGATAGATCAGAAAGCGGTGTTTCAAAAATCGTCAGGCACCCTTACCCTGTAGGAGATGATTGCACATTGGATCAGGCTATTAGTACTGCTGAGCCCATTTCAGACAGTTTTGAGGCTTTTATTGACTGGATTATGGCGGATCCTGAAATTGATGCCGAATAACACAAATGCGCTAACAAAACGCAGCAGAGCAACCCGCTAGCCGCCCCGCAGTTACGAATAAATGAAAATTTCAACCATTAGCCTCTTCGTTCACAATCGCCCCCGCTAGCGGGTTGCCTGTGCTCGACGTTCTGTGAAAAAATTGAAACCCTTCACAAAATATTGGAAGCTGACTTTGGGCATTTGCTTGGCAATTTCTACTGCAGCTTTGATTGTCGACATCCGCACTCGCTCTGGTGCCTCTGATTCAATGCCGCTTGGTTTATACTGGGGTATTTCTGGATTTCTCTTTGTCTCCCTCTTCTTCTGGCAACTTGTATGGCATGACACTTTAGTAAGATTGGGCTGTAGCTCTAAGCGGGTGAACAGCGTCTTGGTATTATCTGGATACTTTGGACTGTTGTTTATGCTGATATCAATTGTTGAGATAATTAGTTTAGAGGATAAGCCTTTATTATTTGGTGCATCCGCGAGCATTGGACTGGTGGGTGGTGCGATTTGGACTTTGCGAAGACGTAGTGAAGAAGACCACACAGAACAAGACGCAGCAGAGCAACCCGCTACTCGCCTCTAGTCAAAATCTAAATAAAAACTTCAACCATTAACTTGAACACGAAAGCTCGCTGCCAGTAGCGGGTTGCCTGTGCTCGACGTTCGCTGCAAAATAAATTGGCGATAGAACGCACAAGCTAGCTCACAGAATACAGACTGATTCTCCTAATTTTTTCCGTGTAATTCCGTGCCTTCCGTGGTTTAATCCTACTCGTAGAGACTCAGCGAACAATCGAGTCGAGCGAACCGCCTTCCCGTCCTGAGTTGAAACCTCAATGAACACTTTAAACCTTAACCTGATTACGAAAGCTCGCCGCCTGGCGGTAGCTCACTCGTAGCGTTGATATGGCTGATGATTTGTCAAATGTGTATAGTGATTTTGTCCTATCATGGATTTGATGGGTTCTAAATTTGGGGGTGAAGGCAGAGTTGAAACGAGGAACTTGGCGGGGTGATGCGATTTCGCGCAGACGGGTATGCTGACATGCGTGGACTGGTTACCACAGTTTTTTGTATTCACCGATGGCTCTAATTCTTTCTCTCGTATCGAGCGCTCACCTGTCGAAACAGGATTAACTCATAACGTCACCAAGAGCTAGCCTTGCGCCTGTTTGTGTTCCTCGTCTCAATTCTGCCGTCTAAAATGTGGGGTTGCTCTACTTGTGGTTTCGATGCAGTTTTTGAATCAACTTCCTGGAGTTGATAAAGCGGGATGCTTCTCAGACTTATCAGTGGTTTGTTCAGGCATCGGAAGATCGAGCTTGTTTTGCATTTCCCAAATGAATGCGCACATCTCTCGAGCAATGGCGACGATGATTTTATTCTCACGTTTGCCTCTCACCTTGAGCTTCACATAGCGAGTATTTAATCGATTTTGCATTCGCCATGAAAGTGCTTTCACTTTTTTGTTCTGCTTCTCTTGCCGGGTAGTCAAAGCGGCACTTATCTTCGGAGCTTTACGATAATGTTGGCTGCATTCAACGAGCATCCAACGAGCATGACTGTTGCCACATTTTGTGATTCCACCTTGGCGACGTTTTGTGCCTGTAGTTTCTTCGGAGGGCACAAGTCCGAGAAATTTCATGAGTTGACATGGGTGGTCAAAACGACGGAGATCCCCCAATTCACTGATAATGGTCATAGCGGCAACCTCTTGAAAGCCTTTACATGCCATCAGGGCGCGAACAATAGGCTCCCATTCCCAATCAAGTAAGAGCTCTTTCATTTTCTCTTTGAGTCTTTGCACTCGGTCAATACAGGAATCGATGGCTTGCATGTATTCTTCGAGCACAATTTTTTGCGCTAAATTAGGCAAACTTAGATCACGAAGGTAACGCATATGCGAGGGAGTCCACCGACTTTTACCTGAATAACGATAACCGTTACGCAAGAGAAATGCATTGAGCCGCTGTTTTGCCCGGCTAAGATCGTCGCTGGCATCGGTTCGAGCGCGACAGACATCTCGCACTGCTTCATCAAGTGCAGGAGGGACGCGCACCTCGGTGATGTCTCCATTGCGGTAAAGTTTGGCAATATTTTGAGCATCTTTTTTGTCCGTCTTTACCCTTTCGTTAGGCTTGCGAAGAGTCATGGAGGGGGACATCACCGCGCATTCCAAACCAAGGTGGCGAAGACGTCTTGCGAGAACAAAACCTGTAGGTCCAGCTTCATAACAAACTTTGAGCTCTTTGAATTTCACTTTAAGTTTTTTGGCAAGTTTGCGTAGAGCTGTTTCTGCTGCGGGATTACTACCGCCACATCCTCCGTGATAGGTAGCATCACTGCGGCTGCCGGAAAAAGTATAGGCTATAGCAATTGTTTCCTTGTGTACGTCCAGTCCGATGTAGTATGTTTTTTTCATGGTGTTATCGTTAGTTTATTGTTTATGTCTTGCAGCTCCCGACCGACGGTTGGGTGACTGCGTTAAACATGTGGCTCTGTTCCGGGCAACCGGAATAGCCCACGAGAAATTGAACAACGATTACACCTGTTCTTTCAATACAAATGTGCGGCTGATCAATCTTCATCAGCCATAAGATCTCCCCCAGAAAGGTAAGCAATACAAATGGCGACAGCATACATAGAAACAACGATTCCTAGTTATTACGTAGCGAGACCGTCAAATAGCCTTTTGCACGCTGCCAAGCAATCTTGCACGCAAAATTGGTGGGATAGCGGTTGTCCGGGCTTTGAGCTATTAACATCGCTTGAACGATGAAGTCGATTGATACAC
>JAKITH010000074.1 GCA_021648185.1 Thiomicrorhabdus sp.
TTTTCAAAATTCTCATTTTGAATATCAATAATAATTAAAGCCGTATGTTTTGCAGTAAAAGACCGAGGCAACACTGTCTGTCTCATTTTTTCCGTGGATTGCATGAATCTCTCCTGAATTTAGCCAACCAGATTGCGTAAAGCACATGCCTCAGCACAAATATATTAGCCTGACGCAGGGAAATCAATTAACTGAGTTAATTGCCAAATTGCTACGAAATCATTTAAACAACTTCAATGCTGATGGACCAATGTGCGGCATGGTATTGGAGCTTATAGCTAGCATCAAATCATTTATCGTTATATCATTCATTACGAAATCTGATTCAATCGTAATGTTATAGTCTGGGATTTATTATATGGATATAAATCATCTCAAAGCCTTTGTTATGATTGCTAAAAAAGGGCAAATCACCAAGGCTTCACGCCTTCTATTTATCAGCCAACCCGCTGTCAGTGCCCACATAAAGGCACTTGAAAATGAAACTGGAGTCAAACTTTTTTACCGTATAGCGAATGGAATGCAGCTCACAGAGAATGGAAAAATACTATTAGTTGAAGCCGAAGCCATATTGAATTCTATTGAGCACTTTAAACGACTGGCAGGCGAGTGCGCTAACAAATTACATGGTGAGATATGTTTAGGCTTACATTCGGACTCTACTCTCGGAGAGATTAGCGAGTTCGTTGCCACACTCAAACTCAATCACAATAATTTAAATATCGATTTATGTGAAATTCTGAGCGGAACAATCTCTTCAAGAATTATCGATAAATCAATTAGTGCCGGTTTTATACTTGGGCCCACTATAGAAAAGGATCTCGAATGCCTGCTATTGGAGCCTATTAATCTTTACGTTGTGGGCCCCAAAGATTACAAAGAGAAATTTCATTCCATTAAAAACTGGGAAGGTATTGCAAAACTGCCCTGGATTTATACATCGCGAGACTGTGGACATTATCGGACACTCAAACACTTCTTTAAAAGACTTGGTTTGAGTATGCCCAAGCAATACATGACAGCTGACTCCCCACCCGTTTTAATTAAGTTCCTGCAACATGGTCTTGGCATAGCACTAATGCCTGAGGGTGATGCCAATTTAGCTCAAAAAAGGGGCGAGATTAGTATTTGGAAGGGAAACCATATCCCCACACAAAAGTCTTTTATCTATAGAAAAGACAGAAAAAATGACCCCTTGATAAGCACCTTATTGCAATCTGTAACGCAGCACTGGAGCTTAAGTTAGCTGTATCTGTAGCAATATTTAAGGAACCTCTGATCAAGCCGACGTCTCCCCATTTTCGGTAGCACCTAGACCTAGGGTAATCGCCCCCTTTTTAACTGACGCCAAAAGCAGAGGTCATGCTGCACTCAGCATTTGTTTTGGTGGCAAGCCACCATTGGCCTTGTTGGGCCGTTCATGATTGTAAAACCAAAGCCACCCAGTGGCATAGTCCTGCACCTGCTTGATTGATTCAAACAGATATTGGCTTAGCCAGCTGTATCGTACCGTGCGGTTGTAGCGTTCGACGTATGCGTTCTGTTGTGGATTGCCAGGTTGGATAAACTCGAGCTGAATGCCATGTTTGTCGGTCCACTTTTCCAGGTCCTGGCTGATAAACTCCGGCCCGTTGTCGCAACGCAGTCGCTTGGGTTTGCCTCGCCATTCAATAATTTGATCGAGCGAGCGAATAATGCGCACCGCAGGCAGTGAAAAATCCGCCTCAATGCCCAATCCCTCACGATTAAAGTCATCAAGCACGTTGAACAGGCGAAACGATCGACCGTCGCTCAACTGGTCGTGCATGAAATCCATTGACCAAACGTCATTCGCTTCCTTTGGTACCGCCAGTGGCACCGGCTTTTCCCTCTGTATCCGTTTCCTGGAGCGGATCCGCAGGTTGAGTTCCAACTCACAGTAAATACGGTAGATGCGCTTGTGGTTCCACTCGTAGCGTTTGACGTTACGCAGATAGTCACGACACAGACCGAAGCCCCAGTCTTTCTGGTTATCGGTCAAGCGAATCAGCCAATCTGCAATCTCCGCGTTTTCGTCCGACAGTATTGGCTGATAACGGTAGCAGGTCTCACTGACGCCAAATGCCAGGCACACCAAGCGAATACTAAGGCCGCGTGCCGACACCGCCTTCTGGGCCATCTCTTTGCGTCGAGATGGCCTCACCACTTTTTTGCGAGCGCCTCTTGGACAATTTCTGCCTTCAGTCGCTCATCGGCGTACATTTTCTTCAACCGCCGATTTTCGTCTTCCAGTTCCTTCATTCGCTTCATCAGCGAAGCATCCATACCGCCAAATTTTGCACGCCACTTGTAGAAGCTCGCGCTACTCATACCGTGTTCCCGGCAAAGAGCGGGGACCGGCGTGCCAGACTCGGCTTGTTTTAGAATCGACAGAATCTGGCTATCGCTGTATCTCGATGTTTTCATTTGAGAATCTCCTGTGTTTAGTTTACGAGAAAATTCTACTTTTGAGCTCAGCTGTTTCTAGGGGTGATTACCGAGTCAGGTGTTGAAAGTAACTAGATGTTAAACAAGGTAGTTTTGAGGCTTTAGTGTAGTGTCAACTTCATGGTTTGAAGAATGTTTTCTTTCTAACCCACCGGATTCATCGGGTTGGGCCTTAGTTCATAAGAAAGCGCAAGCTAAAACATTGCCCGCTGGTGCATGCTTATTCTCTCAAGGCTCATCTTGTGAGAATTTTGTCATTATTGTTTCTGGTAACGTGCGCGTTCAATATCAAGACATTAGCGGTAAAGAGATAGTCTTATACCGACTCTGTCCTGCTGAGGTCTGTAATACCACCACTCTTTGTCTACTGGCCGATGGCGCTTACCCTACCGCGGCCTATGCCGAAACTGAAGTAAAATTTGCGGTATTACCTAAAAAGGATTTCCTGATTGCCTTAGAAGACCTCGATTTTAGGGAATATATTTTTTCTCAAATTGCTCGACGTTCATTAGAGTTAATTTGTTTGGTTAATGAAGTGGCATTTTTAACGTTAGAAGAGCGTCTAGCTCGCTATCTAATCAATAACGGTCCCTCTATCAAAGCGACACACCGTGAAATTGCCACTCAGCTTGGAACAGCACGTGAGGTGGTTTCTCGATATTTACGCAGATTCACCAATGCCGGTTGTATAGAAACCAGTCGCAAAGGAATTAGTGTTGTTGACCGCGCAGCGCTCGAAGCGATGATGGGGTGACTTTGGTTACTGATTATCCAGCCATATTAGTATGAAATACAGTCTGTAACTTTATACCGGATCGACTACAGGAGAACCCAAATGAGCATTCTAAGCAAAGCCGTTACCGTGTTTTTTGTATTACCCTTGTCCATAATGATAGCTAATCCTGTTTTGGCAAAAAACCAGGCCTCTATCGCGACCGCTGAAATCTCAGTTATAGCAAACCACTTAGCTCATCAACCTAATGCTGCAATTGATTTTCGTGAAGTCAGTGGTGAAATGTGTTTTGACGTCAATATGAAAAAAGGTGGTCATATGACTCACTATGCGCTTGATCCAACATCAACCACTGAAGACGTCATCGACTTCGTCAATGCCAAGCAATTGGTTAAATCAGGTATGGATCTTTCTGTGTTGCCAGTATTTCCTGGTGAGTTAGGCTCTATGGAAGATAACACTTGGTATTACCTCGCTGCGGGTGAGCTAGATCCGCATCACGGCGTAAAATGGGATTTCCCTGTTATGTTACGCGCATCTAATCATAAATAATTAAGTACTCATTAGGAGAGTGTTATGAAAAATATTGGTAGATTAGACGCTGGAATTCGTATTGTTTTAGCTTTGGTAATATTTGCAGTAGGTTACTATTATCAAAGCTTATGGGGGTTGGTAGGATTAGTACCCTTACTGACCGCATCAATATCTTGGTGTCCTTTATACACCTTACTGTGCATTAAAACATGCTCTGCTACATCTAAGACTAGCACTTAAAAATCGTTGTTAGGTTAACTTATAATTTGCACGCCTGTTTGTACAGACAGGTGTGTTCTTCTTCAAAATTCGTCGGTCTTTCGTAATCGTTATCCCTAGACATAAACCCATAAACACTCTATTTCCTTTCCTTCATGCTGAAAAATCATTGCTCACAGATCACTCTTAGGCTTAGACTGACTGCTGCAATCGAATAGATTCATTAAAAAATTTAATGGAAATTAAACGAGGATTTAACAGAACTCTCGGTCTATTGTTGCCTTAACGCCAGTAATGAGGCGCTTTTAATAAATTTGCAGGTTTTTTGTGATGGCTGTGCCGCCGCCCAAACCAGGGCAAATTTTACACCCTTCTGAAGAAGAAGCGCAGCGCGATGAAAAAGATCGTGCACTGATTGAACGTATTTCCCTAGAACGGGATCATACCGCTATGGAAACCCTCTATGTTTTGTATAGACCGAGGCTTGGTAGCTTTTTACGTCGTCTGACGTACGATAATACCCTTATCGAAGAAGCGTATAACGATGTCATGATGAAAGTGTGGAATAAAGGCCACCAATATCAGGGGCAATCGAAGGTTTCTAGTTGGGTTTTTTCGATTGCATACAGAACATGTTTGCGTATGGTGAAAAAACAAAAAACTCGAAATGGATTGTTTGACGTTTTCGGCGAAAAAGAGGTCGTCGAGGATATTGCAAGCGATGAACGAATCGATGAATCGTTGGAGCGAACTGATTTGATAGAACAGGCGTTACAGACCTTATCGCCAAAACATCGGCTCGTCATTGAGCTTTGTTATTTTAGTGGTTATTCAACAGAAGAGGTTGGAAAAATAGTGCAATGTCCAACAAATACGGTAAAGACGCGTTTGCACCACGCGCGGAAGAAGGTTCGTTCTTTCGTTGAAGAGTCAACGGAAAAGTAGCAGGAGATTGAATATGAGCAATGCTGATAACTCACATCCTTTAGAAGAAATGATTACCGATTACTTAAATGGTTATCTATCAGAGTCAGATGTTGAAAAATTTACTGCAGCAATGGCTCAAGATAATCAGCTCAGAGAAATGGTTGGTTTTGAACGTGCTATTCAAGCGACGGTTCATGCTGAGCAGCCCACACCAAGCTATGTGCCGCAGTTTTCAAGCATCGCTGACAAGCTTGATAACACATCAGGTTCATGGTTTTTGCGCTGGACAGCGTGGGCTCCTTCTGTTGCAGTTATTATTTTAGCGGCAGTTGTCATAGGTTATTTTCCTCCATCCGTCACACCCATTAATGAATTTGAAACCTTATCCGATATTGCTATTAATTATGACAAGCCCGTGATCAGGATGATTAATCAAGAAAATTTAAGCGAGTCTGCGTTGAATTCATTATTAAGTGATTATGATCTTAAAGTGATTAAACGCTATCCTGGTGCAAATGCGATGGATGTTGTGAGTAATCAGTCAGCTCAGCTTGGCGATATCGCTATACAATTGAAGAACGATAATCGTGTGAAATTCGTTCAGTTAACCAAAGGAAAGTAGAGACGAATGCTGAAATGTCGACATTTTTATTATGCTTTTCTTGTCATCAGCTTTAGTGTTCTATTTATAGCTTGTGCATCGACAAGCGGTGACGTTTCTACGGCCATTCCACAATTAGAAAACACTGAGAATGTCATGATGGTTGTCATTGACGATCCGCGTAGTGAACGCCGAAAGCGTGGGTTATCAGGGCCAGGTTATTCTGCGCGATTAGACTATAAAGACGATCCCCTTCTACATAAAAAAGCGGCTGAAATCGCGGATGATTATAGTTTAATAATATTGCTAGAATGGCCGTTACGAAACTTAAATGTGCACTGCTTTGCGATTAAACAACCTTCTGCCAAGGTACTGGCGGCACTTGAAAATGATGCCCGCGTACGCTGGGTGCAACCGTTTAACGACTTTATTGTAAAAACCAGCCATACGACGATAACACCAAAAATATCTTCAACTAAACAATTTTTTAATGATATAAGCGAACGCGGTAATGATGTTGATATCGCGGTGATCGATACCTCA
>JAKITH010000075.1 GCA_021648185.1 Thiomicrorhabdus sp.
TTGAAAGACCATTAGAGGCTTCAAAAATACGTTTATTCATTAACTGATTATATTCAGCCATGAGTATAAACTGTGATTTTTCACTCAAAGCTACATCTCCATATTGCATTCAATTATAGGCATAACGCCTAAAATCAGCGGCAGTTTAAAGGGGCACGTTTTTGCGCAAGCAAAACAAGTGACGCTTTAAACTGTCCGCTGTATTTTTCTTGTTATGCGTTTTTCTCCAAGTACTCTATTGTTAAGCCCTTTTTTAAAGGAACCCCTACATTAAGGTGGGTAGGATATTCCTGAACATTTCCCGTTTTTCTGTAACCTCGCCGTTCATAATAACTGATTAGTTCTTTTCGCTGAGATACAACCACCATTACATACTTTCTAATATTCAGTTTAGTAGATGCATAACTTTCAGCTTGTGACAAGATTTCTTTTCCTACACCGATTCCCTGTAGCTTTGGATGTACTGCAAAAAAACCAATATATGCATTACTTTCATTTTTTTCTATACAAACACACGCTACAATTTCACCATTATTGATAGCCACCAATAAATGTGCACCTGGATCTAACATAAACTCTTTGATTTCACTCGTAGTTGCTCGATTACCTCCGACAAGATCAGTTTCTTTAGTCCAGCCTTCCTCACCACGATATGCTAAATTAACAAGATCACAGATGCCCCCTACATGATCTTTTTTAGCTTTTTCTAATACTAATTTCAATTTCATACTTCTCTACATCATAATTTTTGACGCATAACGCCTAAAATCAGCGGCAGTTTAAAGGGGCACACGTTTTTGCGTAAGCAAAACAAGTGACGCTTTAAATTGTCCGCTGGATTTTTTTGTTAGGCATTTTTTCTATCAAGTGTGCTTAATATTAAAAAGATAACTTGATTAATATTTTCAAACCGTTTCGTATCAGAAAGAATTTCATTCTCTGATTGAACGTAAAAAAAATAAAATTAAAACTATTAAATTCCAAAAACAGCTAACATTTAGTATAAGGCATTATTGCCAACCTATTCACCCACGTGTTTAATACTTTCTGTCAAATTGACATGATTTTCCGAAAACCTGATGTTTTGACTTTATATTGGTATTGTATGGATAATCTGTCATTGGGTGGTTGTTTACAGGAGATTATTCGTTATGCCTCATGCTGTTCAAAAAGGTTCTTTACTGGTGGAGATGGCGAGTGTGTTGCGTCGACTGGGTTACGCTGACAATACTGAATTAACGTAGTGTGACTGGGTTAGGCGGTTTGTCAAATTTCATTCGGTGCAGAGCCGAGCGTCTCTTTTGCTGGATGTTAGAGAGAAAGTTGAGCAGTTTTTGACGCATTTGGCGGTGCATAAAAATGTGGCACCTTCTACTCAGAATCAGGCGTTTAACGCGCTGGTCTTTTTATATAGCAAGGTGGATGGCTCCTTTAGTGGGTGTGAGCGCGAGCCGCTCACGCAAGGAGCCTAGAATTCCTGTTGTTTTAACCAAATGCGGATGTGTTGACGTTGCTGGAGGGGACGGCCGGGTTAATTGTAAAGCTGCTGTATGCGGGTGGGTTACGGATTTCTGAGGCGGTACGATTGCGTGTTCAGGATATTGATTTTGGGTTTAAACAGATTACGGTCCGGGATGGGAAGGGTAAGAAAGACCGCGTCACTCCGTTGGCGAATAATTTGCGGGTGCCTTTGCAGTTGCATTTGGAACGGGTGGCTTTAATTCATCAGCAAGATCTGGATGGGGGGTTTGGTTCGGTTTATCTGCCTTATGCGTTAGCTAAAAAATACCCAAGTGCAGATAAAGAGTTTGGCTGGCAGTATGTGTTTCCCAGTCGGGGTTTGGCGGTTGACCCTAGGCGTGGTATTGAAAGAAGGCATCATATTGATCAATCGGTGGTCAATAAGGCGATTAAACGTTCGGTGGCCACATGAATTATTCCTAAACCCTGCACTTCCTTCTTAAATTATTTATTGGCGAAGGAATTGACCATTAAATAACCATTTTATTGGCTGAGCTTAATATAACGACAAAAAATAGTTTATTTTGATCCTTACTCTCACTGAAATCTCAAACGTTTTGAGTGTTTATCTTTCGTTTTATAACTGCCACGCAGACAAATATCTGCCTATCTTTTTCAAAGTATATGGCTTCCCTTTTCGGCCTACGAGTCTTTCTCCCATCTCAAGCAAGCATTATTTGAGGTGCTGGCAAATATTGGAACAACCAATAAAACACAATTTTCTTAAAATGTTAAATTAATTTCTGATTGGTACTTATTGCGAAACTTGATGAACTTGTTGTAGGTTGTGACGAGCCATATGATTAGGAATATAAGGGCAAAAATGAGAAGCGGGGTGTAGTCCGACATGTCTGTGAGAACTCCGGTGGATGTTCAGCATGGCCCGGAATACGCAATAGCCGGGTGGTCTCTCTCCACCACCTCCGATCCAGGCAAAAAATATGTTTGTATAGAGGGGTTGCCCTTCGCGAGTGGTTGGCATCTAATAGCGGTATATATCGCTGATGATGATGGTTTTCCTATGAGAGGCCTTTCATCTTATTAGTTGACGCTTATGCCGGGTGTTATCATCTTTATCTTGAATCGGGTGACTCTTTCAAAGTCATCGTGTGGTTTTATCTGTATTATGTCTGATCTTAAAAAAGTATCACCGATAGAAAAACTACGTGATGAGATTGCCCATCACAATCGTCTTTATTACGTGCTTGATGCCCCTGAAGTTCCAGATGCTGAATATGATCGCTTGTTGCGCGAACTTCAGCAGTTGGAGTGTGAGCATCCTGAACGGATTACGTTGGATTCACCGACACAGCGTGTTGGGGCTGAACCCATTAAAGCTTTTGGTCAGGTAGCACACAAACTTGCCATGCTGTCGCTGGATAATGCCTTTTCGGATGAGGAGGTGGCGGATTTTGATCGTCGTGTTCGGGAACGATTAGACGTTCAAGCGATTGAATATGTCGCAGAGCCAAAGCTTGATGGTTTGGCCATCAGTATTCGTTATGAAGCGGGTGTTCTGGTGCAGGCGGCGACGCGGGGAGATGGGCTGACCGGTGAAGATGTCACGCATAATATTCGCACGATTAATTCAATTCCTCTCAGGCTGGTGGGCGATGATTGGCCGCGTGTGCTGGAGGTACGTGGTGAAGTTTATATGCCCAAGGCCAGTTTTGAACGATTGAATGCCAAGGCGCGTGAAATGGGTGAAAAAGAATTTGCCAACCCTCGCAATGCGGCGGCGGGCAGCTTGCGGCAGCTCGATCCGCGTGTCACAGCTAAACGCTCATTGTCTATGTATTGTTACGGTATTGGTTTTGTTGAGGGAATGGTATTACCTGAGACTCACAGTACCGTCTTGGAAAGGCTTAAACAATGGGGCCTGCGAGTTTCGCCTGAGGTTAGCGTGGCTCAGGGGCTGGCGGGTGTTTTGGCCTATTATCGATTATTGTCTGAAAAGCGAAGCAGTTTGGCTTATGAGATTGACGGTGTGGTTTACAAGGTTAATTGACTTGATCAGCGTGAGAGGCTGGGCTTTGTTGCTCGGGCACCGCGCTGGGCCATTGCGCATAAATTTCCTGCCCAGGAAGAGATGACCCGAGTGCTTGATATTGAAGTGCAGGTGGGGAGAACCGGAGCCATTACTCCGGTTGCCAGGCTTGAGCCAGTCTTTGTGGGTGGTGTCACTGTTAGTAATGCCACGTTGCACAATGAAGATGAGGTCAGGCGTAAGGATGTGCATATCGGCGATACGGTGATTGTACGCCGAGCGGGCGATGTGATTCCCGAGGTTGCCTCTGTGGTGCTTTCCCGACGGCCTAAAGATGCCCGGTCATTTGTGATGCCCCGTCAGTGTCCTGTCTGTGATTCTGATGTGATCAGAGTTGAAGGTGAAACCATTGCTCGGTGTTCCGGTGGTTTGTATTGCAATGCCCA
The DNA here is from genome assembly GCA_021648185.1 of Thiomicrorhabdus sp. Next base: position 3,955 of record JAKITH010000075.1, read on the forward strand.
GCGCAAAGAGGCCATTAAACATTTTGCTTCGCGCAAGGCGATGGATATTGATGGTCTGGGGGATAAGCTTGTGGAGCAATTATCCGATCAAGGTTTGATTCATAATGTTGCCGGTCTATTTAACTTAACCCAGACGCAAGTTGCAGGTTTAGAACGAATGGGTGAAAAATCGTCGGCTAACTTGATTGTCGCGCTGGAAAAAAGCAAGCAAACTACATTGGCTAAATTTTTGTATGCTTTGGGAATTCGCGAGGTCGGAGAGACCACGGCGCAAACACTGGCCAATTACTTTCTAAGCCTTGAGGCAATTATGCTGGCAGAGATTGATGCCTTACAGCAAGTCAGTGAGGTTGGCCCTGTTGTTGCGGCCCATGTTCAGGCCTTTTTTAAACAGCCACATAATCGTGAAGTAATTGATAAGCTGCAACAGGCGGGTGTGTCTTGGCCTGCCATGCAACCTATAAAACAGGATGAACAGCCTTTGACAGGACAGACTATTGTGCTAACAGGGGCCTTGACTGAAATGACGCGCAATGAGGCTAAGGAGCGTTTGTTGGTGTTAGGCGCGAAGGTGGCAGGCAGTGTGTCCAAAAAAACCAGTTTAGTGGTTGCCGGTGCTGATGCCGGCACTAAGTTAAGCAAGGCTGAATCGCTTGGGATTAAAGTGTTGGACGAAACGGGGTTTATAGCCTTTTTGCAAGGTTATGAATAACCCGGCGCCGTTGCAGCGCCAGGCAGTCTGCATTTATTTAGGTTTTTCGATGGTGGCCTTTTTTTGCAGTGTTTGGATATATTGAGCGATAGTCTGTTCAATCATTAATTTTGCAATCTGCGGTTTTGCTTGTTCGTATGAAGGAAACTCTTTGTTATCAGTCTTTAATTCGGCAGCTTTTTTGTCATAGGCTGCACGGAGCTGTTTATCTGTCAGAGTTGTTTCTTGGACAATCTTGGCAACCAAGGCCTGTGAAATAACTTCATGGCGCTGGTTTTCAAGCGCCAGTTTGACGATGGGCAATTGATCAATTTTTTGTGCGATGGCATCCTGATATAACAGTTCGCGACCAACATATGCCTGAATCATTTGTTTGCGAATAACGTCATTACTAAGGTCGGCCTTGGCATTTTTAACCTTGGCGTAGGTCAACAGTTCGGAGGTCTTAACCGGGTCACCATTGATAATGGCCAAGACTTTATCTTCGTCAGCAAATGCACTTGGAAGAATCAAAGCGCTGAAAATCAGGGCAGAAATTGAACTTTTGATTTTGCTCATTGGGGGATCCTAGTCTCATGGTAATGAAGGGGGTGCCTTAATCCTACCGTAGGTTTGGTTCTGTTTCGAGCGCTAATTTTCTGTTTGTACTTCTGTAGGGGTTTTGGCGTCAATGCTCAATGCGTGTATTTCGGTCGTCATCAAATCGCCTACGGCGTTATACACAAGGCGATGTCTCTGTAACATGCTTTTGTCTGTAAATGCATTTGAGATGACTTTAATATTGTAGTGTCCCCCCTTGGCGCCGTGACCAACGTGCATATGGCTGTCATCAATCAATTCCAGAAAATCAGGTTTAAGTGACTCATCAATGCGCTGTCTAATTAGCCGCTCTCTTTCTGTGTTCATCAGGGCAGTACCTTTTTAAATGGCTGTACTGCAACATACTGATAAACACCCGCTTCTATGTAGGGATCCTGATCTGCCCACGCTTGTGCTGCCTCAAGTGAATTGAATTCGGCCACAATCAGGCTACCACTGAAACCGGCGGGGCCGGGATCGATATTATCGATGGCCGGGAAAGGGCCGGCCAGTTGCAAGCGGCCCTCACTTCTAAGCTGCTCCAGGCGTTCGAGCTGGGCAGGGCGTACTGCCAAGCGCTTATCGAGGCTGTTTTCCACATCTTGGGCGATGATGGCGTAAAGCACTATGGCTTCTCCTTGGCGTTTTCTGGTGTATTTTCATCTTCGGGTTCTTTTATGTAACGGCCGATAAAAAAAGCTTGGCCAATGATGATGATAAAGGTTAAACCAATCATCACGAACATTTTAAAGTTTAC
>JAKITH010000076.1 GCA_021648185.1 Thiomicrorhabdus sp.
CCTCACCATTTACCTTAATGGAACTGTTAAAAACAAAACGTTTTACCCCTGAATCTACCGCCATGTTAGCCAGCGTTAATGTGGCATCCCGATTTACTTTTCTAAAGTCTAAAAGAGGGTCTACTGAAGCATCCTGCATCATATGAACACGTGCTGCAGTATGGATAACAACCTCTACATTTTGTAAGCTATTTTTAATGGCCTCTTGAGTTTCAGTTGAGGATAAATCACCTAAATCTGCCACTTCATACTGCTTAACCTCTACAGGCAACTCAAGTGTTTGTTGGCGAACGATTGCATTCACTTGGGTTTGATTATCCAATAAACTCGTAATGAGTGCCCTGCCAACAAATCCTGTTGCGCCTGTCACCAATATCATTTTTTTAAACCTTTCTTCTTACTTATCAGTTCAGTAAACCACCCTTCTAACTGAGTAATCAATTTATCACGATCAAACTCTTTGCTCGCATAATTTTGTGCATTTTCACCAAATAATTTCAATGCATCGTCTTTAAGACCAGACATTTTTATAATGTTTTGAGCAAGTAATTCAGCATTTCCAGATTCCGCCACATAGCCACACCCTGCCTCTTCAACAACTCTAGAACCTTCACCTGTCAGCATCGTTAAAATGGGTTTTCCTGATGCCATATATGTTTGTATTTTTCCAGGAATCGTCATCGCAAAAACGGGGTTATCCTTTAAGCTCGCCAATAATGCATCTGCTGAATAATAAAAGCTAGGCATCAACTCTAGAGGATGTCTTCCCAGTAAAACGACAGATTCTTCAAGCTGTTTTTTCTCAACTTCAGCTTTCAGCCAATCGAAGACTCGCCCATCTCCCACAATAAAAAGCTTAAACTTCACGCCTTTTTTTTGCACGATTTCTATCGCTTTCAACACCGCAGGAAAATCTTGAGCGTCACCCACGTTACCAGCAAAGACAACTTTAAACCCTTTAAACTCATCAATAACCACGTTGGAAGAGTCCACCGATGTAGTAAAAATACTTTCAGACCAACTCGGAAAATACTTTATTTTAGAAGCATCATTACAATAACGGCTAATGCCTGAATAAAATGCTTTGGATTGCCCTAACACTAAATCACACCGGTTATAAATAAAAGAAACCAGCTTGCCCACCAAACTTAACCCTCTTGGGGAACGAAGCACGCCTACCGCCTCAAGCGTTTCAGGCCATAAATCTAACACCCAGAAAACCACTGGCGTTTTTTTTAATTTTTTAAGAAAAATGGCTGGCAAACCTACCGTAACGGGTGAAGGCTCAAATACAAAAATAACATCAAACGATTTGCCTCTTAATTTCCATGCACCAATGATTGTTGCAAACAAGGCAAACGTTAAATAATTGAACATCAGCTTAACGGAGCTTCCTTTACCCCGCGCCACCATAGGAACACGAACAACATCGCAACCACAATAAGAATCAAACTCATTCGGGTGGCTTAAATAACGTTCAAAGATCTCTCCGTCTGGGTAATTTGGCTTTCCCGTTAACACAGTTACTTTATGCCCTCTAGAAACCAATTCAGCGCATAAGTCATTAATACGGAAATTTTCAGGCCAGAAATACTGAGAAACAACCAAAATATGCATCAATACTTCTTCCAAACCACACGGTTTACATAATCGGTATAACTGTGAATAATTCTTACCATTTTATCCGATACATTTGGCATCGAATAATCAGCTACTTGACGAATTAGCCGTTCATCATCCCTTGGCTGACTTTCCAATATGGCCAAGCCTTGCATAATTCGCTCAACCCCCAATCCGGCCATTATCACAGCGGCTTCTTCCATGCCTTCAGGTCTTTCATGCGCTTCACGTAAATTAAGCGCTGGAAAGTTTAATATAGACGACTCTTCATTAATCGTACCGCTGTCTGATAAAACAGCTTTAGCGGATACTTGCAATTGATTATAATCGGTAAAGCCTAATGGCTTTAATAGTTGCACCAGCGGATGAAACTCAATTTTCATGGCATCCACTCGTTTTTGAGTACGAGGATGAGTCGAAACGATGACAGGCATTTGATACGTTTGCGCTATCGTGTTTAATGACTCAACCAAGTTTAAAAAGTTCTTATCCGAATCCACATTTTCTTCACGATGCGCGCTCACCACAAAAAAATGGTGCTTCTTTAACGCTAATCGTTCCAATACATCAGACGACTTAATACCCTCCAAATAAGTATTTAATACCTCAAACATTGGACTGCCTGTTTTAATGACCATATCCGCGGGCAAACCTTCTCGCAACAAATAATCACGCGCAATACTGCTGTACGTTAAATTAATATCGGCCATGTGATCCACCAAACGGCGATTAATCTCTTCTGGTACTCTCTGATCAAAACAGCGATTACCCGCTTCCATATGAAAAGTGGGGATTTTTCTACGTTTTGCTGGCAACACCGCCATGCAACTATTGGTATCGCCCAACACTAACAAAGCCTCTGGATTAACCTCTTCCAGTACTTTATCAACCGCAATAATTACATTGCCAATCGTCTCGGCTCCCGTCTTACCTGCCACACCTAAAAAATAATCGGGTTTACGAATGCCTAAATCATTAAAAAATATCTCATTTAGCTCATAATCATAATTTTGCCCTGTATGAACCAAAATATGCTCACAGTGTTGATCCAGCTTTTTGATCACACATGCAAGGCGAATAATTTCGGGGCGTGTTCCCACAACGGTTACTATTTTTAATTTTTTCATCTACTCAACTCTATACTTTATAAGCGACCGTATCAGGACGTAATTTATCAAAGTTCTCATTCGCCCATAGCATCACCACCAACTCTTCATCCCCAATATTGGTGACATCATGAGACCAACCGGGCACGGTTTCGACTACTTCGGGAACCTCGCCCGAGGTTACGATTTCACAGCTTTCATTTGTTACAATATGGCGAAAACCAAAACGAGCCTTACCTTTAATCACTAAAAACTTCTCTGTCTTAACGTGGTGATAATGCCCACCACGGGTTACGCCAGGATGTGCGGTAAAAAAAGAGAACTGGCCAGAGTCTTTTGTTTTTAACATCTCAACAAAAGAGCCTCTTGGGTCTTCATGCTTAGTTAAAGCATAATTAAAATCATTAGGTGAGATATAACTAATGTACGTTGCATACAAAACCCTAATAAATCCATCGCCTACCGCTTCCATCACAAGCGTTTCACGACTCTCTTTAAATTTGTACAGTTGTTGAGCCAGCTCTCCCAACGTAATTTGATAAACAGGCGTCACCTCAATAAACAGTTTATCTTCAGGTGGGTTCATTAACATATCAAGAAAAGAGGTGACCACAGATCCAATATGAACCAACTGCAACGTGGCATCTGGGTTATTAATTTGTATGGGTAAATTATGACTAATATTGTGACAAAACGTTGCCACCACTGAATTGTAATTTGGACGACACCATTTACCAAATACATTGGGTAAACGGTAAATATACACAGGGTTACCTGTCTCCATATACAGGTTTAGCAAATGCATCTCAGCCTGTAGCTTACTTTTGCCATACGCATTGGCACATTCCGCCTGAATAGACGACGAAAGAAGAATCGGAATTTTTCTCCCCCCCCCTCTAATGCTCTGACAAATATGTGCGGTTAAATCGGCATTACCCTTAAAAAACTCCGAGTCCTCTTTGGGTCGATTAACACCCGCTAAATGAAAAATAAAATCTACCGTTTTAATAATGCTTTCTAAATCAGATACCTCAGATTCTCGGGTAAACTTAATCACCTCAATGGATTTATTACGTGCCAAGCTTACGCACAAGTTTTTACCAATAAAGCCATCGGCTCCCGTTACGAGTACCTTCATCGTTTATTCCTCTGCCATTACATTTTCACCACGTGAAATGGCTTGCATAAAGGTTAGTTTTAACAGTAAATTTTGCATTCCTTCAACATCTAAGCGAGTGGTATTATGCGAATTATAATCTTCCATTCGAGAAATCTTCTCCTCCCCCTCTTCCACAAATTTGGCATAGTTCAAATCCCGTAGGTCGGGAGCTACACGATAATAATCCCCCATATCCTCTGCACACGCCATCTCTTCACGGCTTAACAGCGCTTCATACAACTTTTCACCGTGGCGAGTTCCTATAATATTAATCGGATGCTCAGGCTTATCCATCAAGCCAACCAATGCTTTTGCCAACACTTCTACCGTTGCAGCGGGGGCTTTTTGAACAAAAATATCGCCATTATTACCATGCTCAAAGGCATACATTACCAAGTCCACCGCATCTGCAAGTGTCATCATAAAACGTGTCATGTTTGGGTCGGTAATCGTTAACGGTTGATTCGCACGAATTTGCTCTACAAACAGCGGAATCACCGAACCGCGTGATGCCATTACATTGCCATAACGTGTACCACAAATCACCGTTTTGGCCTCGTCCACATTACGCGATTTAGCGACCATCACTTTTTCCATCATCGCCTTAGAAATACCCATCGCATTAATGGGATACACCGCTTTATCCGTACTCAAACAGACCACACGCTTCACTTCATTCTGAATGGCCGCTTCCAATACATTTTCAGTTCCCAAAATATTGGTATTTACGGCCTGCATAGGGTGAAACTCACAAGAAGGAACCTGCTTTAAGGCCGCCGCATGAAAAATAAAATCCACACCACGGGTCGCCCCCAATACTGAACGATAATCACGTACATCGCCAATATAAAACTTAAGCTTTGGATGAGAATACTTTTTGCGCATGTCATCTTGCTTTTTTTCATCACGCGAAAAGATACGAATTTCTTTTAGATCCGAATCCAAAAACCGCTTGAGTACCGCGTTGCCAAAAGAGCCTGTTCCGCCCGTGATTAATAGTATTTTATTTTTAAACATTCTCAATCCATAAAGTTTTTAATTAAGAAGTCTTCTAACTTCTTGTTAACATCATTGTCCCAATCAATATTATTGCGATTTAATAATACCGACTTCTTAAAAAAGGCATAATCTTTTCTTAATTCAAGAGAGGCTTTTAAAAAACCTCGATAATCATCCACAAAAAAACCTGATTCTTTTCCAAGAATTTTTGAAAAATCTTCAAGGCGAGAATGACAAATTATTGGTATACCTATATTAAGATAAGAGTACAACTTATTCGGAGAAGCTATTTCATTAATTCCAACATCGAAATCATCCATCCAACCCATGAATATTCCAACATTTAAGCCCTTACCAAGCTTTCCAAGAATATCTTGATCGCTTTCAAATCCCCCTAAATATTCAAAATAAGCACGTGTTTTTAATTTATTAAAAAGTTCACTTGAAATAACATTACCAATAATCTTAAAAGAAAACTCAAACTCATTTTCTTTTTTCAAATTATCTAGCAAAAACAAAATAAACTCTAAATCACGCCCGTTTACAATATTACCTACCCATAAATAGGTAATTTCATTCTTACCATTACAAATTAAATCACCGCTTAAATCATTTTTTGCTCTAGTATTCGGTATAACTAAAGTATTCGGCAACAGTTTAGGTTGTAAAACCATAAGCAGGTTATCCTTTTGAGACTCACTAATTCCTACAAGCCCATCAAATAACACCCTATTTATAAAATTTAACTTCAATAACACTAAAATAATTTTCCATAGAACCCTACGAAGAACAGGAACCCTGATAACCTTACCTATTTGAAAAAAAACTTCCCATTGAACAAAATCATGATAATCAAATATTACCTTGCTTTCACTTTTCATCTTTTTAATTTTTTTTGCTAAAAAAAGACCTAAAACTCCTGATTCATGAATATAAATCACACTATACTTATTCTTTATTTTTCCTATCCAACGATAATAAGTCGCTAATCTAGGAATAACTTTTAAAAAAGGTTTAGTATCTTCAATATAAGCATACTTAACACCCTTAA
>JAKITH010000077.1 GCA_021648185.1 Thiomicrorhabdus sp.
GATTGGCTTCCAGCGTCACCTCAATACTCGGATCAAACCCCAGCAACGCACGGGCATGGGACATAAAGCGATTCAACCCCGCTTCCGAGATTAAGCTGGGCGTTCCCCCACCAAAGAAAATGGCATGAATCGGTCGCCCCCAAATCATCGGCAAGGTCTGCTCTAGCTGTGTAATCAGCGCATCAATATACGCTGCTTCATCCAAGTTAGGCTTTAAATGGTGTGAATTAAAATCACAATATGGACACTTTTGTACACACCATGGGTAATGTACATAGAGGGTTAAGGGGATGGGATGGGTGAAGTTCACGAAATAAGCCATATTTATTTTAAGATATTTTCACGAATGAATCGTGACAAAAGATGAAAAAAATCGTGCTGGTTAACCCTTCAGGTACAACAAAAACACTCTAAGTACATTTTAGAGTCATAATTAATCCAAAGCACCCATTTCTGCTGCACGCACCGCACCGCCTTCAAATGACATCCCCTCAAAGGAAAATCGTTTATAAGAACGGATAGTGTGGAGTGACACTTGCTTTTCAGATAACACCTTACACTCAGAAAAAATTAAATACTCTTGAATCCCATCTATAAATGCTTGAGCCTTAACGCCAATTTCATTAGCTAAAGATTCATCAATATTTCCAGCATAAGTGAAAAGAATATTAAGATCATACCGTGTGCCTTCAGAAATTTCTTTATCAGGCGTGATCTGAAAATAAATACCAGAAAGTTCCGCATTAAACTTCTTAGCAAGAGCTTTCAACTTATCTCTTCTAAAAGCTTTTTTTATTCTATTATTAAATTCGGAAGGAAAAGCTGGCCGAGTATAACGTCCTGCTAACCATCGTGTTAGCTCAAAAATAGTATCTGTTGAAATAGAAAAGTTTTGTTCTAATGGTATTGAAGCGAGCATCGACTTGCAAATCACAAACCGTTGGTGAATTTCCAACTCCACTACTTTAACAATTTCAACGTCATCTGCTAGTTCAGACACGTCAAAATGTAGCTTTCTAGGATGCTTATTATGGGTAAACTGACCATTTACCTCATCAACATATTTAGCGACAATAAACTCAACCTTCCCATCGCATTCCAAACGATTAGATGCGATATCACATGATTGAGTAACCGCAACGATTAAATCAGCATCAGAAAAAGGCATCTCATCTAAAAAACTGATAGAATCGGCTGATAAAATAGCTCCTTGAAACCAGCCATTTTTTTCTAATTTTGTACCAAACTCATCCTCCTCACTCATTAAAACAATGCTCCCTCACTTGAATCAAATGAACGCATTTTAAGTCGGCTTCCTGCAAACAATATCTGCTCTGAATTCAAGCTCTTATTCGATAACATCTGAAGCAGGGTTTTATTTTTCATCACAGGGACTAAGAGAATATCCTTATTGGCAGGATAACCATTTCCCTTCCATTCTTTAACAATTTGACTCAACAAAAAAATGCGTTGTTTCGATTCATTTCTCGGCTCATTGCTCGAATCATTCAACCAATTATAATAAGTTTTTCTGCTACTAACATTCAAAACGCCTTTCATCTGTTCAGAAGTTAAATCAAACGAACTCTTAATAGTCATTAATAACTCAGACAATTTAGGCTTTTTAACCTCATTCACTACTATTGAGGTCGCTCCAGTGCCAAATTGATTTTGACTGAAAAAAAAACGCCCTCCGCTCCCTTTAGTAATCGAGGCATAGCCGAGTTCATAGTCACTATCTAGGGCTGAATTTTCAGCACTGTTCCCATACCACGATGCACGTCCTACACTGCTAGAACAACAAGAGGGGGAAACACTATAATCGGACATTAACTCCATTTTTCATTCCTTGCAAATTCAGTCGTAATTTTCCAGAAGGCTTTTCTTGATGGCTCATGCAACAAAGAAATTTTATTTAAAATCAAATCGTCTTTAAACTCTATTGCCTCATCCTTACCTTCCCAAAAGTGATCAAAATCTAAAATCATTCGAATTGATAACTCCTGATCTCGATCAATCTTGATAGGAACTTCTTGTATGTCTGGCATCAGTGTTAAATTATGCAGACCCAATAAAGAACGGATAAATAAAACTCCTTCACTGGTCTTATATACATACTCTAATTTAGCGTGAACCTTACCTCCTATGTCATCCAAGGAAGATGAAACATCAAATTCATCCAAAACATACTGCTTAATTTCTTCCCCTTCTTCTGGTTTAATCAAGTCACAATAGCGTAATCCAATTCTCAATACCATAGAGGGAGCAGCCACTTCAATTAGTGTAGTTAAAATTCTCTTAAACTCTTGCTCTAGCCCTTCAAATCTATCATATTGACTTGTTACAAACACGATTCGATCCTGAGAAACTTCAATCGCTGAATGTTTATCTGTGGAAATAAGCGTCCAAGCCTTCTGAGAAGAAAAATTCACCTCATGCCCGCTTACATTAACCGACTGAATGTTTCTTGTATCAAAAAACGGATAATTTTGACGTAAAGATTCATGAAAATCTGACACGATTGCTTCCATTTTTAATATTGGCGTAAAACACACTTCAATTAACACCATTTTAAGCGGGTGCTTTGAAAGCTTGCGATAGTTGGACATGCTTAGATACTCCTGGTTCGATTAATCAATACGCTATACCGAATAGATATTACACATCAAATTACACATCAAATTATACATTATTTAAAGCCTGCTTGCATTATGCTTATTCAACACTGATTTAATCCTAAGCCCCGCGCCGTAACTGCATCACCAAGCTATTCAATGCTTGGCCTCGATGACTCATTCTATTTTTTTGTTCTTTCGGCAACTCTGCGGCACTTTTATTCAGCTCCTCTATCCAAAAAACTGGGTCATAGCCAAAGCCTTTTGTGCCACGTGGAACATTTAAAATATCTCCATACCAGCGTCCTAGCCCAATAATGGGAACAGGGTCATTGCCATATTCAACATAGACCATGGCGCAATAGTAACTGGCTTGGCGTTGCCCTTGAGGTACGCTTTTTAGCTCGTCCAATAACTTTTGTAAATTGGTTTGATCGGTGGCTTGATCCCCATAAAGGTCGGCGGAATAACGCGCGGAATAAATGCCAGGTTGCCCTTTTAAGGCGCTGACTTCAATGCCAGAATCGTCGGCAATAGCGGGCAAACCTGTTTGCTCTGAGGCATAACGGGCTTTTAAAATGGCATTTTCAATAAAGGTTAATCCAGTCTCCTCGACCTCCGAATCAAAAAACTGGCCTTGCGAACTGACCTGCCAACCGTAAGGCTCTAAGAGTTCGGTCATTTCGGCTATTTTTCCAGCGTTACCTGTTGCCAACACCACTTGCGTTGAATTTGACATAAGTTTATTCTATACCTCTAAAATTATTATTATCAATAACGCCTTAAATAACAGGAACTTATCTTTTATTGACCTAAATCAATCTTTATTTTTGAAAGTGTTGATATTCGCGCTCAACCTAAGTATAGTTCGAACTGTTATACAAAAAATAAAAAACTTAAGCTGAGGCGTAAAATCATGGGTAATTTTTTAATTTTGACGGGTCTAGTTGTTGTTGCGGTATTTGTTCCTATCGCTGTCATCCTTGGTGTTTGGGCAAATTTGCTTCCTAGCGTTATCGCAGAATATGCAAGTATTGTAGGGGTCGCTCTTGCGATTATCTACATTGTAGGTGGTAACCTTGTATTGATGTACCAAGATATTAAAACAGGTCGTTACAGTAAATAACATAAGTTATTGAGTGAAAAACTCACTCTTTATGATGTTTTATCAAAAAAACCCAGTTTTTACTGGGTTTTTTTGTTTCTATGCATCCATAAATATAACTCGTTATAATAATACGACATAAGCCTTGATATAAAAAAGGTTCCTCGCATAACCGATACTCCAAGTAACCTCATAGAGAGCTGTTGAATTTTTCATGACTGAAGCAACCCCCCCACAAAAAACCGAAGCAACAAAACAAATAACAAAACCCAAAAGTAAGCTTCGCTGGTTGCGTTGGTTTATGTGGCTTAATGTCGTTATTGGGCTTATTTTCCTTCCCGTTGCCGCAGTGATTTTCTATGCCTTAACCATCTATCCAACCCTGCCAGACCCTGCCGAACTGAAAGACGTCAGCTATCAAGTTCCGCTTAGAATCGTCACGGAAGATAATAAATTAATCAGCGAAATTGGTATCAAAAGACGAATTCCACTCGACTACCACCAAATTCCTGAGCGCATGACGCAAGCCATTATTTCCTCTGAAGACGAAAACTTTTTTGAACACGGTGGTGTGGATTATAAAGGCTTGGCTCGTGCCGTTTTTGAGTTGGTCACCACAGGGCAAAAACAGTCAGGTGGTTCAACCATTACCATGCAAGTCGCTCGTAACTTTTATTTAAGCAAAGAAAAAACCTATTTACGTAAACTCAATGAGATTATTCTTTCTTATAAAATTGAAAATGAATTGAGTAAACAAGAGATTTTAGCGCTGTATTTAAATAAGATTTTCTTGGGGCATCGCTCCTATGGGGTCGCCGCCGCTGCTTTAACGTACTATGGCCGCCCCCTCACTGAACTTACTTTAGATGAATACGCCATGATCGCTGGCTTACCTAAAGCACCGTCCACTTTTAACCCCATCACCAACCCTAGCCGAGCTAAATTGCGCCGGAACTATGTGTTACGTCGTATGCACGACCTCAATTTTATTACTCAAGAGGAGATGCTTGCGGCACAAGCGATCGAGGTTCACGCCAAACGTAACAGCACCCTCATTGAGACTCAAGCCCATTACGTTGCCGAAATGGCGCGAGCCTTTGCGTTAAATAAATTTGGTGAAGATGCATTGCAAAATGGACTCACCATTGTCACCTCCATTAACAGTCGATTTCAAGCACAAGCCAATACCGCTATTCAGCAAGGCCTGCAAGAGTATGAAAGACGCCATGGCTATCGAGGCCCTATTCAAACACTGGAACAAAGTGCACTTGAACAGCCTGAAGAGTTGCTAAAAACATTGCAAAAAATATCGAATTTTGGCGATTTAATCGTTGGCGTGGTCACAGGATTTGAGCACAAAAATACGCAAGTCCTACTTGAGAGCGGAGAAGAGGCCTCCATTGACTTCAACACTATGACATGGGCGGCGCCTTATAAAAACGTGAATCGTGTTGGCAAAAAACCCACCAAACCTCAACAGGTATTGGCCATAGGGGATGTAATTTTCCTACAACACTTAGACGATCAATGGCAGTTAGCACAAGATCCACAAATCGAGTCGGCACTGATTTCCATCAACGCCAACGACGGTGCCATTCATGCACTGGTAGGCGGGTTTGATTACTTCCGCAGTAAATTTAATCGCGTCACTCAAGGTCAAAGACAAGTAGGCTCCAATATTAAGCCATTTTTATACTCTGCTGCACTCGACAGTGGTATGACGGCTGCCACCACCATTAATGATGCTCCCGTGGTCTTTCACGACCGTAACTTAGAAGACATGTGGCGTCCAGAAAACTATTCAGGTCGTTTTTATGGCCCCACCCGCTTACGCATGGCGTTAGCCTTTTCTAGAAACTTAGTCTCTATCCGTCTTTTAAGGCAAGTCGGTATTGCCAATTTAGCAAATTATCTCAACCGATTTGGCTTTCCCATGGAAGAGATAGACAAACACCGCAACCTCTCTTTAGCCCTTGGCAGTGTGCAGTTTACCCCTTTGCAGTTAGTCACCGCCTATGCTTCTTTTGCGAATACGGGATATAAAATCGAGCCTTACCTGATTAAAGAGGTACGAGACTACAATGGTGATATTATCTACCAAGCAACCCCTAAAATGGCCTGCCAACATAACCAGTGTATTGAAAACGATGAGCGTAATGCACCGCG
>JAKITH010000078.1 GCA_021648185.1 Thiomicrorhabdus sp.
TTCATCAAGTAATATGGCTGTAACAACGGCTTTTAAGTCTCCTTTAATTCCATTTCCATTATCATTAAAGACACGTGCAACTCGCTCAACATAGGCAGGGATAGGGTTGCTGGTGACTAAACGTTGTATTAGCTGTTTACTAATAAAAGGGGCTACATTTGGATGTTTAAAGGCGTTGTCTAATGCAAGCTCGAGGTCTTCTTGTGCTGTTAGACCACTGGGGCTTATGTGATCGTTAAGTAATTTTTTTTCAGACGTATCATGATAGCGCTCTATTGCAACCATCGGTTTATTGTGATCTTCTACTCCAAAATATGAAGTCCATGTTGCACCCTCATAATTCCAGCCAGTAAAGACTTTCGCGAAGGCTTCAATTGTTTTTTGATTGTAGCTGGGTATGGTGTTGCCATTATGGTCTAATTTTGGAGTGCTATCCAGGTTCAGTTCAGCAACGCCAATGGTAAACAGTTGTAAAAACTCTCGTGCATAGTTTTCGTCAGGGCGAATGCCTGTTTCAATATTTTCTTTTTGATTACGAATCATGCTTAAAAACACACCCATTGCAGGGTTAAGGGTGGCTTCTTCAAGCAAGTCTCGATAATTTCCAAAAGCATGTTTGATTAAAATGTCGTAATAATTGGCAATCGCGTATTGGCGGTCAGATAAGCCTAACCCTTTTGAATCTGAAATGACTAAAATTTGGCTTAGCGCCAGTGCAACACGTTGACGTAATTGATCTTCTCCATTGACCGCTACTTCCCACCAAATTTGATGCCGTGGCTCTCTGTATCTTGGCGTGTCTCTAAATTTTTGGTTATTGATGACCTCTGGCACACACATTTTTGGCGCTAATTGTTTGATTTTTGGGGTATGAAATGTTGCGGGTAGATTAAATTGTGTATTTAACCAGCTTTCATAAGAGCCGTTATCAACGAGGCTTTTAATACTCTGTTCTGTTGCTCCGAATGTTGCACGATCTAAAAAAAGAGCCGCATTTGTTTGGGTTTTTATTTGATTTGGTAGGTTTGGTGAAGAAGGTTGTGCGGGAAGGCTTTCATCTAATGACAAAGGTTTTTCTAATGAGCCTTCGCCACCTCCTCCACAAGCAACGAGAGAAATTATGATTAAATATAGAGTGGACTGTTTAATGAAGTGGATCATCTGTACTTCTATTTAGAGTGGATAATTTTTTAAAGATATTTTTTAATCAATTTTTGATTCTATCGTATAAAAAAAACTTATCCAGGGTGGTATTTTTACCTATCTTTATAGGTTCAAAAATTTTTATATTTTTTTATCATAAAAAATATTACCTGTGTATGGGCTGGATTCATTTTTTTGAACTAAAAAGCGATCAAAAATAGTTTTGTTAGAGGCTATAGAAAAAACTAAAGTTTTTTTATAACCTTATAACCTTAGACGTATTTACCTTATAACGCTCGGAAAGAGACAAAACTCTTGTAATTCGTTGAAGTCTGGTTAAAAATCGCTAAAATGGAGGATTCTTTTTAAGATATAAACATTGAACCTTTTTATGCGACAATTTATTCGTAAGATTACCTCTCTTTTTTCTAAGTCCTCTGATGACGCCTATCCTGTTAATACCAATCAAGCGCCTTTGATACTGTCTCGTGATGAGCATGATCTTTCACGTCAAGACATTGATGGCTCTGCGTTGGATGTGCTGTATGGCTTTAAGCGAGCAGGCTACGAGGCGCACTTGGTGGGTGGCTGTGTTCGAGATTTATTGTTGGGCTTAGAGCCAAAAGATTTTGATATTGTGACCAGTGCCGAGCCGGATGAAGTGAAGGCGATATTTAAACACCGTTGCCGTTTAATTGGCCGCCGCTTTCGTTTAGCGCATGTGCGTTTTGGGCGAGATGTGGTTGAGGTCGCTACCTTTAGGGGAACGGGCGAGAGTAAGGCGGATGTTAATCGTCAAGATCGTTTTGGACGCAACGGAAAACGTTCTGGCGCGGCGCATGAGGTGGATGACACGGGTCGTGTGGTTCGAGATAACGTCTATGGCACGATTGAAGAAGACGCTTGGCGTCGTGACTTTACGGTCAATGCGCTGTATTACAATATTAAAGATTTCTCCATTATTGACTATACGGGCGGCTTAGAGGACATTGAAAAAGGGCAGTTACGATTAATTGGTGACCCTGAAACGCGTTACCGTGAAGATCCGGTGCGGATGATTCGTGCGATTCGTTTTGCAGCCAAGTTGGGGTTTAAAATTGAAGAGAAGACCGAAACCCCTATTTATGAATTGGCCCCTCTTTTGCGGGATGTCTCTCATGCAAGAATGTTTGAAGAGGTGTTAAAGCTGTTTCACAGTGGTGTGGCTGTACAAGTCTTTGAAAAATTACGCCATTATGGATTGTTTGAGCATCTGTTTCCGCAAACGGACGATATCTTGGCCGAAGAGAAAGATGGTTTTCCAAGAATGCTGGTGATTGAGGCGCTTAAGAGTACCGATCGTCGTATTAGAGAAGGAAAATCGGTAAACCCTTCCTTCTTGTTTTCAGCACTGCTTTGGGAGCCGATGCTTCAGCGGAGAGCGGAGTATTTAGACGAAGGGCTTTCACCTCAGGAAGCATTGTATGCGGCGGCGGATGATGTCATTGGCGAACAGATTAAGTGCACCGCGATTCCAAAACGATTTACTGCTCAAATGCGAGAGATTTGGATTTTTCAGGATCGTTTGCCAAATCGACACGGAGACCGTGCTCAAAAATTACGCGAGCATGTGCGATTTAGAGCGGCGTATGACTTTTTAGGCATTCGTTCGGCAGCGGGTGAGGAAGAGGTAACGGAAGTATTTGATTGGTGGACCGTGTATCAAGAGAAAAATCCAGTAGATCAAGTGGCCTTTGCCAATGATGTGGTGAGGCCAGATCGTCAAAAAAAGCCAAGACGAAACCGTAATTTTTACCGTAAGCGCAGCCACTCGGCGCACCGTAAAAATATCGAATCGTAGTAAAATATTTATGGCAACGGCATTTATTGGGTTGGGGAGTAATCTTTCGGATCCGGTTAAACAGTTAAATTTGGCCATCTCTTATATCAACCGATTGCCAGACACATCGGTGGTTCGCACCTCTCAATTTTATGGCTCAACCCCGTTGGGTCCAAGTGATCAACCTGACTTTGTAAATGCCGTCTGTTTAATTGAGACAGCCTTTACGCCTTTAGCCTTATTATCTGCATTGCAAACGATTGAATCTGAGCAGGGGCGGGTCAAAAAACGTCACTGGGGAGAGCGGTTGATTGATTTGGATATTCTGCTTTTTGATGGGTTAGAGCTGGCCTCAGATGTATTAACCATTCCACACAAAGAACTGACCTCTCGAGATTTTGTATTGATTCCGTTATTGGAGATCGCTCCTGATTTGGCGATTCCGAATAAAGGATCGGTTAAGTCTCTCATTGCAACATTACAAACCAGTTATTTATACCCTCTTTCTAGCGACTCTTAGATAGGCACGTTATTATGCGAACCACACTTTCAACATTAAAAGCCATGCATCAATCGGGCGAAAAAATTGCCTGTTTAACGGCGTATGATGCCTCTTTTTCCCACTGGCTAGATCAGGCGGGCGTGGATATGATTTTGGTGGGCGACTCGTTAGGCATGGTGGTGCAAGGTCATGCAACGACCTTACCCGTGACACTAGATGAGATGGTTTACCATACGCAAATGGTGCAACGAGGCAATCAGCGTGCATGGTGTATTGCCGATCTACCTTTTATGTCCGATGCCACGCCTGAAAAAGCTTTAGAAGCCGCCGCCCGTTTGATGAAAGAGGGAGGGGCAAATATGGTGAAGTTGGAAGGGGGCGAGCGAGTACTGAATACGATCGCACAGCTGTCCTCTTTGGGTATTCCGGTTTGTGGTCATTTGGGGTTGTTGCCGCAATCGGTTGAAAAGAAAGGCTATAAAGTGGTTGGACGTGACCGACACTCAGCAGAAAAACTATTAAAAGATGCCATGGCATTACAAGCGCACGGAGTGGAGATGCTGGTATTAGAGTGTGTGCCTTCGCCATTGGCTCAAACGGTGACCGAAGCACTGTCGATTCCTGTGATTGGCATTGGAGCGGGTGCAGGCACGTCAGGACAAGTGCTGGTATTGCACGATATTCTGGGGTTAACGGTAGGTAAAACGCCAATGTTCTCTAAGAATTTTTTAGAAGGTACTGACTCCATTCAAAAAGCCATTACGGCGTATGTGCATGAAGTAAAAGCGGGGTATTTTCCGGCCTCAGAGCATGAGATTACGTTGTGAACATCATTGAATCACTCAGTGAATTAAGATCGGTCGTTAAGGCGTGGAAGCTGTCGGGATTAACCGTTGGTTTTGTGCCTACGATGGGAAATTTACATGCAGGTCACTTGAGCTTGGTAGAGCTGGCGCAACAACGGTGTGATAAGGTTGTGGTGAGCGTGTTTGTAAATCCGATGCAGTTTGGACCCGATGAGGATTTTGACTGTTACCCGAGAACGTTTAAAGCCGATTCAGAGAAGCTGGCGGATTTATCGGTGGATGTGCTTTATGTTCCATCGGTAGCAGAGATGTACCCCAATGGTTTGGAGCAGTCGGTGGTCTCTGTACCGCCTGCTTTAACTGGGTTGTTAGAGGGGGCGAGCCGTCCTGGTCATTTTGATGGCGTGAGTACGGTGGTATGTAAGCTCTTTAATATGGTGCAAGCGGATGTGGCGGTGTTTGGCCAAAAGGACTATCAGCAGCTACGTGTGATTCAACAAATGGTGCAGGATTTAAACATTCCCGTTGAGGTTGTTGCGGCACCCATTGCGCGAGATAAGGATGGCTTGGCGTTGAGTTCTCGTAATCAGTATTTGTCCAAAGCAGAGCGAGCCATTGCGCCTAAGTTATCGGTTGTATTGCAGGACATCGCCTTGGCTATTGAGTCGGGTAATCAAGATTTTACGGCATTAACGGATGTGGCGACACAACGGTTATTGGAGGAAGGATTTGATTCTGTAGATTACATTCAAGTGTGTGATTCGATGACTTTGCAACCGGCAAAAAGTGCCTCTCAATCGCTGGTGGTCTTAGCGGTAGCACGTTTAGGCAGTACTCGCTTGTTGGATAATAGGGAGGTAAAAATCTAGAATATTCCTCCCCTTGTTTAGGCCATTTAATACATGTTGTAGTGGTCTAAATAGGGGGGGGAGAAAAAGTTAACTGGCTTGTTTGACTTGAATGGGAAGGGTGTTACGTGTGTGGGTAATGCGATTTTCGGCATCAAAATAGACCAGTTTTGGTTTAAAGGTATCTGCTTCAGACTCTTCCATGGCTATGTACGTTGCAATGATGAGCAAATCTTTAGGCTCGACTTTATGAGCCGCCGCACCATTTACGGAGATTATACCGCTGTTCTCTTCGGCACGAATCGCATAGGTAGTAAAACGTTCGCCATTGTTGATGTTATAAATATGAATTTGCTCATATTCACGAATGCCAGCCATGTCTAAAAGATGACCATCAATTGCACAGGATCCTTCGTAATCCAGTTCGGAGTGCGTGGTGGTCACTCGGTGAAGCTTTGATTTTAGTAACGTTACTTGCATACTTTTCTCTTGGTTCTGAGATTAAATTAGTTCAAATATTATACTATTTTTGTTCTTAGGAGGGGGGGGAGAAATTTAAAACTAAATTTTACCCCCCCCCCTTGTTTAAAAGAATAAAAGAGTTTAAACCTGATAAACCTCAAATTAACATGGGGATTATCGGGTTTGCAGTTGGTTTTAGTTCTCGGGCAAGCTCCTTAGCCTGTATTTCGCATTCCTGCCGCAATGGCGTTAATGCTGTTAAGCAATACAGGAAGCCAAACC
>JAKITH010000079.1 GCA_021648185.1 Thiomicrorhabdus sp.
CTGCGCTGGTGATTCTATTGGTTTGAAGTCGCAAACTTATTTTACCAAAATGAATCAGGCACATTCTTTTTTTTAGCCATTAAACGCTAATAAACTCGCTGCTTTGTAGAGTTTTGCAAGAGGCTCTATAGTACAATATTATACTTGACCCCCTATTTTTGGTGTAGATCACTCACTGACAAAATTTATAAACGAGAATCCAAATTTTACTTTATAAAATATCATCGCCAAGGGATTAAATATAAAGAAAAGCAGTCACTTTTCAGGTACATTTGCATGTGCTAACAAAACAAATGGAAAAGGACTGCCTAAATACCACTTTCTCACGCCCTCGAACAAACATCAAATTTTTCTGATATTGCGTTAAACAATTTGCGTTCTGCTATTGAATCTAAAATCAAACAGGCAGAACAAGGAGCGAGATTTGAACAAATAGAAAAAGAGATACACGCGGCGTTCATCGAGGCAGAACGTGCCGTACTGAGTGAGGCACTTGAGAAATACGATATCGATCTGCCCACTGTGATGCTCGAAGGCAAAGAATATCGCCAAGTCGTTCGTTGTGAGCAAACCTACACCAGCGCGGTAGGGTCGATAAGAGTAGAGCGCTCGCTCTATCGACACAAAAGCGGTAGCCCTAGCATTTGTCCATTAGAGTTGCGTACAGGCATCGTTGAAGGCAACAGGACTCCCATAGCGGCTAAGCAAGCTCTTTTGCTTGTCTCGCAACTCACCCCTTATGAGACGGCTCATTTATTGGGTGAGCTTGGTGCTATGCAGCCGTCAAAAAGCAGCTTGGATCGATTACCTAAAAAATTAAGTCACCGGTGGGAAGCGAGGCGTGAAAGCTTTGAACAATCATTGCGACAACAATTTGAAGTTCCAGAGGACGCCGTCACCGTAGCGGTCTCCCTAGATGGTGTATTGGTACCGATGCAAGGCGGTGTGGTTATGCCCGGCGACTCTCGGTATGAAGAAGCAAGCTGCGGCACATTAACCTATTACGATAGGGAAGGGGAACTGTTAGCCACTCGGCGTTACGGCTGTATGCCCGAGCACAAAAAGCGTACCTTAAAAGACTTTCTTGAGAAAGAGGTGAGCTACGCGCTTAATTGTCGCCAAAATTTGCAGCTTGTAAAAGTAGCGGACGGCGCAAAAGATAATTGGACATTTCTGGATGGCATTTTGCCTGATGGAGAATCTGTTTTAGATTTCTATCATGCGGCAGAACATTTAAAAAAAGCATTTGAAATTGTCTATGGCGTAAAAGCTATTAAAGCAAGTACTGAGTTTTCGAAATACCGATCTATCTTGCGGCACGATAAAAAAGGAATCGATAAGATCATCGCACATTTGGGTTATTTATTGAAAAAGAACCCGATAAAAATCACGTTGCAAACAGAAATAAACTATTTTAAAAACAATAAACAACGTTGCAGGTATGCGGCAATAGCGGATGCTAATTTTCCAATAGGATCCGGGATTGTAGAAGCGACCTGTAAAACGCTGGTGTCTCAACGTTTAAAACGTTCAGTGCTGTGTATTGCGTGGAAGTGCAATTGCCAAAAAACGTGATCGAATTTCCCAGAAAATATCGAAAAACAGTCAGTGAGTGATCTACACCCCTTTTTACGTTGTTCTCAATCTGGGCGATGGCCTGTCACTGACATTGAGCCATTCTTAATGTTTCTCCCCGAAGCCGATATTCGTATTTGGTTGTGTACCCAGCCCACGGACATGCGCAAGTCATTTAATGGCCTGAGCGTCCTGGTCAAAAGCCAGCTAGAAGAAGACCCTCTTAGCGGTCAGCTGTTTGCCTTCATTAACAAACGCAAAACGCAAATGAAAGTCCTGTACTTTGATCGCACAGGCTACTGTATCTGGGCAAAGCGCTTAGAGCAGGGGCAATTTAATTTTCAATCAAACAGTGAGGGTAAAAAGCTATTGAGCTGGATGCAATTAAAACTGCTATTGGAGGGAATAAAAATAGAAAAACAACGACAATATAAGCGCTATGATCACAAAAGATAAGGTGTATCGAGTATAATCCATGGCCATGGAAAGCCCCGAATATGCCACCGATGAAACAACAAACAATACTTCTTTGTTAGAGGCAGAGAATGGATTATTGCGTGACGAAGTTCAGCACTTAAAACACCGTGTCGCCTGGTTCGAAAAACAACTGTTTGGCCAGAAGTCTGAAAAACGCCTTATAGACAACCCTCTTCAACAAAGCTTACTGGGTGAGTCCACCGCCACCGAACCGGTTAAAGACGATAAGATCCAGGTCACATACCAGCGTGGCAAAGCCAAAAAACAACGTCCTGAAGAATGTACAACCGATACCGGCTTGCGCTTTAGTGATGACGTTCCCGTTGAAGTGATTGCGGTGACACCGGTAGAGCTTCAGGGTGAATCCGCTGGTGACTATGAGATCATTGACACCAAGGTGAGCCATAAACTGGCCCAGCGCCCCTCCAGTTATGTCGTGTTGCGCTACGAAACTCCGGTCATCAAGCACAAAGAAACACAGGCGCTGACTACGACGGCGATGCCCGATCAAGTATTGGATAGCAGCATTGCTGATGTCAGTGTGTTGGTGGGTTTATTGGTCGATAAATTCTTATATCATTTGCCTTTGCATCGCCAACACCAGCGCATAGAGCAGGCGGGGATTAGCGTTGCCCGCTCCACGCTAACGAATTGGGTAAAACGCGCCATTGAATTACTAAGACCGATGGTTATGCGGCCTATGCCCACTATGTTGAAAAAACAGCAGGCGTTACCCATGCTCAATGCTGGGTGCATAGCCGCAGGAAGTTTATTGAAGCGGAATCATCCAGCCCGCAGAAAATATCAGTAGCGTTGGATTTAATCGGCCAGCTCTATCAGGTGGAAAAGCAGATTCAGGAGCAACAACTGACGGGTGATAAAAAACACCAGCACCGGCTGGAGCACAGTAAGCCGCTGGTTGATGCTTTTTATAGCGGGTGTGATGAGCAATGTCAGCGCCATGACCTCACCCCGACCCACCCGCTGGCCAAGGCATTGAATTATGTTCGCGGTAGAGAAACGGAGCTCAGGGTGTTTCTGGAAAATCCGGATGTACCCATGGATACCAATCATCTTGAGCGTGCACTGCGGCCTATTCCGATGGGGCGAAAAAACTGGTTATTCTGCTGGACAGAACTGGGGGCAGAGCATGTTGGAATTATCCAAAGCCTGATTAGCACCTGTAAATTGCAGGGCATCAATCCTCACACATATTTAACGGATGTATTGCAGAAAGTCAGCGAGCATCCTGCCAGCAAGGCGGAAGAGTTAACACCAAGGGTTTGGAAAGATAAGTTTGCGGATAGCCCCATCCGTTCGGTGCTGGATAGAAATATCTATAACGTCTCAGAATGAACGGTTACCGTTAAGCGATGGTCAAGCAGTTGAGTATGAAGTGGGCCAAGGTGAGAAAGGACCGTGCGCTAACAACGTTGTTTCTGCTTAAAATAGGAACATAACGAATAAGGATAGGTTGTGTGAGCAAAGCGAACCACAACCTTATCATATTGTTGGACAAGCCCGAGAAAATGAGAATTCGCTTTATATAGCAGATATATTCGGATTGGCAATTGGGTTTTTAACCGTCTGCCTCAAGGAAGGAAGTAGACGGTTAAAAAGGCAAGAATAAAATGCGTTTTATTCTTGAAATTAATGGATGAAAAGTCGCTTTATTATCGACAAATGCCTTTTTATGTCAGAATTAGACAAAGGGGTATCCTCAGCGTCAACACTGACAAAAAATAAAATACGATAAAACGTTAACGCTTTACATAAAAGTCACCTCTTACAAAAAAGCCAAATCTCAAGGGTCAGAAAAATTGGGTAATAAATTCAAACCCGGGTCTAAACGAGTTGCCACAATTGTCATAGAGCCACCACATTTAGGGCAGGAGAAACTTGCTCTACCCAAGTCTGATTGAGTTTCGGAAGGAAGAAAACAGCGCAAAATCACTTGCAGAATTCTCACTTGTTTCTTGCAGTTTCCGTGTAAAAAACCAAAATCTCTGGCTCGCCGAAACCCCCGCGGCAAGACATGTTTTAGTAATAGCCACAAAAAATCCCCGCCCGCTAATGTTCGTTTTTGAATAAGCCCTTTGTTGTTTTTATAAGAAAACGTCACTTGGCCCGATTTATTCTCAATAATGTTTTTCTCAGGTAAAACCCCGCGATAAAGATACTTACCCAAATACGTTAACGCTCGATTTCCATGGCCAACATGTTGACAATTGACAACCCAGTGACTTGGTATGGTGTCTTTTACTGACAAATCGTTTTTCTTAATGGCATCGATCCATTTAGCATGAAATACCTTCGCTAAACTATCCTGATGAAAAAGAAAATCCCCCTCCTTTTTGCGCCACACCAAACGTGTTTTATCAATCGCACCTGCCGGAATAACAAAATGCACATGGGGATGGAAATCTAACGACCGTGTATTCGTGTGTAAAACTGCAATGGCCCCCATATTACCCATCAGTTTCTTATCTCGAAGCCCGAAGGATTTTAACGTCTCCCACGCTAGCTTAAACAACAGGGTATAGACTAATACTGCTTCTTTAAGGAAAAAACACAGCGAAATCATATCGATATAAAAAGTTAAGGTTAAACTCTTACCCATATTCAGATAGACTTAACAACCACCGTCTACAAGACGGTGGGTTAAAAACTGCGGACTGAAAGTCCAGCATTCCGGCTAAAGCCAGCAAACATCATTCAATATCGAAATTATCAACCGGCTTTCGCTCAAAATGATGCTCCAAATATTCCAATATCATGTCTTTCGACAATTCACCTGCGGTGACACAAAAATATCCTCTAGCCCAAAAATGCTGGCCCCAATACCTTTTTTTCAAATGAGGGAATTCTTGAAATAGCTTGGTTGAACTTCTTCCTTTTACTCGTCTCATGATATCGGATGGTGAGATATGTGGCGGAGCAGAAACCAGTAGATGAACATGATCCTTACTAACCACGCCACGTAAAATTTCAATTTCCAAATACTCGCACGTTTGACGTACAAGCTCCCTAACTCTCAACCCTACATCACCCGTTAAAATCTGATACCGATATTTGGTAACCCAAACAAAATGGTACTCGATTTTATACTTCGTATGTGAACCTTGCCGATATTTCATGCTTTACATTATAAAATCAACTGCTAGCTTAAAGCTACCCGTCTAAAGACGAGGGTTTAAACCTCAAGCTCGGACGAATTAACTCGGATCATTTACAGCGTTGTTTAAGTTGTGCTAAAAAATCCTAGCACAACTTAAACAACGCTGTAAATGCCCGGTTATTAACGACGTTAGATGTTAAAAATAAAAAAACACGAAAGAAAAATATTGCTCATTTCATGAATTTTAATTTCATAAAAAACAATGGGACTTGGTCATTCTTTTCTAAGGTAATTCATGAACCGTAAAGTCGTCGAAATAAGAAAGGAAAGGGTAAAAGCGAATAGATCGCTCACACCGATAGTTCGCGCTTTAAATAACCGTCAAGATCACTGCTAGAAAAATTAAACCCACGTTGAAGTGAAGCACTACATTTTCGTGACTATCCTGAAAGAAATAGTGCGGTAATCCGTATACTATTCCCGCCGACTTCTTTTCAAGTTTAGTCTTCCAATCCAAGGGCAACGAAATAATCGCCCAAATACTTACCCTACTCCTCAATTAAAAGCCGCAACCGGTCAGCATGTCATTCTTTTCATGTACGCAATGT
>JAKITH010000080.1 GCA_021648185.1 Thiomicrorhabdus sp.
TATTCCAAAAGATGTACAAAACGCCAAAAGCAACTATGAATATCCTCAAGAAATTGAGATGCGCTCCTATTTGCCTGTAACAAAGGGGCATGGTGGACAAATTAAGAAAGCGGTAGAGATGATGCTTTCGGCTAAAAAACCTGTTTTATATACGGGAGGAGGCGTTATTTTAGGCGATGCTTCCGCTGAGTTGATTGAGTTAACCCATCAACTCGGTTATCCGATTACGCAAACGTTAATGGGTTTAGGCGCTTTTCCTGCGTCGGATAAACAATCCGTTGGAATGCTGGGAATGCACGGAACCTACGAAGCGAACTTAACCATGCATAACAGTGATCTGATTATTGCCATTGGCGCGCGTTTTGATGACCGTGTGACGGGCAATTTAGAAAAATTTTGTCCTGATGCTAAAATTATTCATGTAGACATTGATCCCGCTTCTATCTCTAAAAACGTTTTAGTGGACATTCCAATAGTGGGTCCTGTTAAGCAAGTATTAACAGAGATGCTTAGAGTGTTGGCAAGAACAGAGTTAGTACAGGATCAAGATGCGCTTGCGGATTGGTGGAGTCAAATTGAAGGTTGGCGTGCAACTAATTGTTTACGATACGACAGCACGGGGGCTAAAATTAAGCCTCAGGCTGCGGTTGAAGCGGTTTGGAAGTCGACAAACGGGGGGGCTTATGTCTCCTCTGATGTAGGGCAGCACCAAATGTTTGCGGCGCAATATTATCCGTTTGATAAGCCACGTCGCTGGTTGAACTCGGGTGGTTTGGGTACGATGGGCTTTGGTTTGCCAGCAGCAATGGGGGCTAAAATGGCCTTTCCAGATGAGACGGTTGTTTGTATTACGGGCGAAGGCTCGATTCAAATGAACATTCAAGAGTTGTCTACCTGTTTGCAGTATGGCCTTTCAGTGAAAATTATCTGTTTAAATAATGGTTTTCTTGGCATGGTTCGCCAATGGCAAGAGTTCTTTTATGAGCGCCGTTACTCGATGTCTTATATGGATTCGTTGCCTGATTTTGTTAAGCTGGCGGAGTCTTATGGGCATGTGGGTATTCGTATTGATGATCCAAAAACGCTACAAACTCAGTTGGATGAGGTGTTTTCAGAAAAGTATAAAAGTCGTTTGGTTTTTGTCGATATTATTACCGATCAGCAAGAAAACGTGTATCCAATGATTCCAGCAGGCGCTGGGTTGAATGAAATGATTTTGGTATAGGAGAATAAGATGAAACATATTATTTCTATGCTAATTGAAAATGAATCGGGCGCATTGTCTCGTGTATCTGGGCTGTTTTCGGCACGTGGTTACAATATTCATGCCTTAACCGTGGCTCCGACCGAAGATGATTCTTTGTCGCGTTTAACGTTGGTGACCAGTGGTACGTCTCAAGAAGTTGAGCAGATTGTAAAGCATTTGAATCGCTTGATTGATGTGGTAAAAGTATTGGATTTAACGGAAGGCTTGCATATTGAACGTGAGCTGATGTTGATTAAGCTCTCAGTAACGGGTGATACCCGAGAAGAATATAAGCGATTGGTGGATATTTTTAGAGGTGACATTGTGGACGTGACTGCCACAACCTATACTGTTCAAATGGTCGGTAAGTCGACCAAGTTGGATGCGTTTATTGATGTGATTGATCCAGGCTTAATTTTAGAAACCGTTCGTTCAGGAACCGTTGGTGTGATGCGTGGCGAGAAGTGTTTGCACTTATAAAAAAATTGAAATTATTTAGATAACTTAAAACTTAAGGAATTAACAAACATGAAAGTTTATTACGACAAAGACTGTGATTTATCAATTATTAAGAGTAAAAAAGTAGCGATTATTGGGTTTGGTTCTCAAGGGCATGCCCATGCTTGTAATTTACAAGACTCTGGTGTTGATGTGGTTGTGGGTTTGCGTCCAAATTCATCGTCTATTGCAAAAGCAGAAGGGTATGGTTTAAAAACTGCGGATGTAGCAACAGCCGTTGCAAGTGCCGATGTGGTTATGATTTTAACGCCGGATGAGTTTCAGTCGGTCTTGTATAAAGAAGAGATTGAACCAAACATTAAGCAAGGTGCGGTATTGGCTTTTGCACACGGTTTTGCCATTATTTATAACCAAGTGGTTCCTCGTAAAGATTTAGATGTAATTATGATTGCACCCAAAGCACCGGGTCATACGGTTCGTTCTGAATTTGTTCGTGGTGGCGGAATTCCGGATTTAATTGCGATTGAGCAAGATGCGTCTGGTGATGCAAAAGCGATTGCACTTTCTTACGCGTCAGGTGTAGGCGGTGGTCGTACTGGTATTATTGAAACAACGTTCCGTGATGAGTGTGAAACAGATTTGTTTGGTGAACAAGCGGTATTATGTGGTGGTGCAGTTGAGTTGGTTAAAGCAGGTTTTGATACGCTGGTTGAAGCCGGTTATGAGCCAGAGATGGCGTATTTTGAGTGTTTGCACGAGTTAAAGTTAATTGTTGACTTGATGTTTGAAGGCGGAATTGCGGACATGAACTACTCAATCTCTAATAATGCAGAGTACGGTGAGTATGTGACCGGACCTAAGGTTATTAATGAAGAGTCACGTCGTGCCATGCGTGAAGCGTTAGCGAGAATTCAGTCTGGTGAGTATGCCAAACAGTTTATTCTTGAAGGGCAAAGTAACTATCCTTCAATGACGGCTGCGCGTCGTAACAATGAAGAGCATGGTATTGAAGTGGTTGGTAAGAAACTACGTAAAATGATGCCTTGGATTGCATCGAATAAGATTGTAGATCAAGAAAAGAACTAATTAATAAGGAGATTATATCGAATAGGTATATTTTCCTATTGTTAACGTGTTTTAAGCCCACTTTTTAGTGGGTTTTTTTATATCTATTCAAAAGGTTGCCATTTTTTTGACATTTAGTTTAAAGCCCTATATAAAGGGTATTGAAATTGTAAATAATGAATGGCGGCTGGCTAAATGTCTCAAGATGTTTTTTCTTCTCTAGTGGGTGATGGTGTTGCGATGCAGCAGGTTAAAATCCTTATTCAGCAAGTGGCACAAACCGATGCGACGGTTCTTATTTTAGGTGAGTCAGGCACGGGCAAAGAAATCGTTGCACAGGTGTTGCATGAGGTGTCTGAACGCACTGGTCGTGCCTTTGTGCCCATTAATTGTGGCGCAATTCCTGCGGAGTTGCTTGAGAGCGAACTGTTTGGTCATGAAAAGGGGGCTTTTACGGGGGCGATTACCGCTCGAAAAGGTCGTTTTGAGATGGCCGAAAAAGGCACTATTTTTTTAGACGAAATAGGAGACATGCCCCTGCCTATGCAGGTAAAGTTATTAAGAGGCCTGCAAGAGCGAACCTATGAGCGAGTGGGGGGGAATAAAAGTTTTCAATGCGATATTCGCGTGATTGCAGCGACCCATCGACATCTTGAAGACAGTATTGATGCGGGAGAATTTCGTGAGGATCTGTTTTACCGTTTGAACGTGTTTCCAATCGAAGTTCCCTCTTTGCGTGAACGTCCAGAGGATATTGAAGCGTTGCTTGAGTTCTTATTACAGAAGATTCAAGCGGCCGGGCGTAAAATTCCTGTTTTAACCGAGAGAGCCATTATTGCATTGCAACACTATCCTTGGCCAGGGAATGTAAGAGAGCTGGGGAACTTAGTTGAACGCTTGTCTATTCTCTTTCCTGGATTACCGGTTGATTATGAAAACCTGCCTAAAAAGTATCAAGTGCCCCTTTCTGAAGAGGCGCAACTTATTAAACCGGCAAAAAAATCCGAAACCGCGCTAACGTCAACGGTAAAAGAGGGGGGCACTCCTTCTGTTGTTCAGGAACCGGATGCATCTAGTGTGGCGATTGAATCACCGCAGACACCCGCAATGACGCCAGCCGATTTAAAAGGGGGAATTGATCTAAAGTCTTATTTAGTGGAAATGGAGGTGCAGCTTATTCAGCAGGCGCTTGCACAAAAGGAAGGGAATGGTTCTCAAGCGGCAAAATTATTGCAAACCAATCGAACCACGCTGGTTGAAAAAATTCGAAAATATGAACTGACTTAATTGGACTCTCATCGTGCTAAATGAAGTGGAACAAAATCGATTAAAAGAGCTAGAGCAGGCATTTGAACTGTTTAACGCGACCTCGATGCAGTTGACCAACGCATATGATGGATTGCAAGAGCAAGTGGTTCACCTTCAGAGTCAGCTTGCTAAAAGTGATCAAGAGAAGCGTCAGGTTGCCGATCGCCTTAGTCGTTTGTTGAATTTATTGCCAGCGGGTGTGATTGTCTTGAATGAGCAAGACCAAGTGGAGGAAATGAACCCGAGTGCAGAGGCTATTTTAGGGGCTGATGCGTTGGGGCGTGACTGGGGCATTGTTGTGATGAATGTATTTTTAATTGCCAATGATGCCGGTGAACTGATTACTCACGATGAGGTGGTGTATCAGTTGTCTGAAACGCATTTAGATGAAGCCGTTGGCAAAATATTATTAATTCAAGATGTGACGTCGGCAAGGCAGTTACAAGCGCACGTGAGCCGCCACCAGCGTTTGCACTCTATGGGAGAGATGGCCGCCTCATTAGCGCACCAAATTCGAACCCCGCTCTCTTCGGCTTTGCTCTATGTTTCTCAGTTAAATTCGGAAAATCTCACAGAGGACAAACGAGAAAGATTTGTTGGCAAGGCACTTAATAGCTTGAACCACCTTGAGGGGTTGGTGAAAGATATGTTGCGGTATGCACGGGGCGGTAAAGGCAGTGAACACTGTATTGAATTGCGAGAACTGTTAGAGCAGCTTGAGAAAAATGTAGAGACACAAGTTGCCTGCACTCAAAGCAACGTTATTTTTGAACCTGTGGAGAAAAATTTGATGGTTATGGGGGATAAGGACGCACTGTTAACGGCATTGCAAAACTTAATTGGTAATGCCATTGATGTGATAGGAGAGCAGGCTCAAATTCAGGTGTTGGTCAATCCTTTTTCGGACAAGCAAGTGGACTTAGTGGTAGTGGATAATGGACCGGGCGTTGAGGATTCATTACGTGAAAAAATATTTGAACCCTTTTACACTAGTCGAGCAAAAGGGACAGGGTTAGGGTTGGCCGTGGTTCGTGCCATTGCGGAAGCGCACGGGGGTACGGCTTGGGTAAAATCCATTGTTGGGCACGGTTCACAGTTTGGTATTCGATTGCCATTGATGACGGTTAGGGAGGCGGAATGAGTATTGCAAAAATTTTAGTGGTTGAAGATGATTCCGAACTGCAAGAAGCCTTAGTGGATACGCTCTCCTTAAATGAGTTTGAGGTGATTGCAGTGAGCAGTGCTGAAGAAGCGCTGGTGGCCTTAGACGATGACATCGGCATGGTGTTTAGTGATATTCGCATGGATGGTATGGACGGCTATACGCTAATGACGCGTATTCGAGCGATTAAGCCTTATTTGCCCGTGGTCTTAATGACTGCCTATGGAACGATTGAGCAAGCCGTTGATGCGATGAAGGCGGGCAGTGTGGATTACATCGTGAAGCCATTTGAAGCCAGTGTTTTGGTCGAAAAAGCCAAAATTTATTTTAATCGAGATGCGTCTCGTGATGATGATTTTGTGGTGGCAGATCCCGCCTCTCAACTGCTTAAAACCATGGCAAAGAGAGTGGCTGAAAGTGAGACAAGTATTTTAATTAGTGGTGAAAGTGGAACGGGAAAAGAGGTGCTTGCACGTTATATTCATAGCCAATCA
>JAKITH010000081.1 GCA_021648185.1 Thiomicrorhabdus sp.
CATTGAATCGGTGTACGTTTCATTTTCACAATCCGCCGATTTTTTAGGCGCAATACACGGTTGGATTCAGTCCTTAAAACAAAAAGTACGACAGGGCATTGAAGCCCCAAAAAACGTGTGTGATTTGGATACACATTTGCATGAGATGCGAGTGATTAAATCGGACATTGAGATTCAAAATTTACGCAAGGCGGCAACCATTTCGGTACAAGGCCATTTGGCCGCAATGCGTGCGGTTCAAAGCAGCTCTTTTGAGTTTCAAGTGCAAGCGGCGCTGGAATCTGAGTTTTTACGAGCAGGCTCACCACGGGTCGCCTTTAATTCCATTGTGGCCAGTGGTGAAAACGCCTGTATTTTGCACTATACTGAAAACCGTGCCACCATTGAGAAAGATGGCTTGGTTTTGGTCGATGCTGGCGCAGAGTGGCGAGGCTATGCGGGGGACATTACCACGACTTTTCCCGCGAGTGGCCGCTTTAGTGAGGCACAAGCGCAATTGTATTCATTGGTCCTGGCAGCACAGCAGGCCGCCATTGAAGCAATAAAACCAGGGGTCGCTTATGATGTGGTGCATCAAGCCTCGGTAAAGGTTTTGACCGCGGGTCTATTGGAGCTGGGAATTTTGCAGGGAGAATTAGAAACCCTGATTTCAGAGGAACACTATAAACGCTTTTTTATGCACGGTACTGGACACTGGTTGGGCATGGATGTACACGATGTGGGGGCTTATAAACAAAATCAGCAGTGGCGGGTCTTTAAGGCGGGAATGGTGGTGACGGTAGAGCCGGGTCTGTATATTTCAGAGGTACACCAAGATGTGGATGCTAAGTGGCATAACATTGGTATTCGTATTGAAGATGATATATTAGTGACTGAAACAGGGGGTGAAGTATTAACCCTGGGGTTGCCACGAACGGTGGCAGAAATTGAAACGTGGATGAGCCAAGAGCGTAAAAAAGAGAGTTAAGCGATGCAATCAATAACAACCGATGTCGTTATTTCAGGAGGCGGTCCAGTAGGGCTTTTATTAGCGATTGGGTTGGCGCAGCAGGGGCAAAAAGTGGTGTTGGCCGAAGCATTTTTGCCAGTTGAAAACGCTCCCAACTCATTTGATGGTCGGGTGTTGGCACTCTCTCATGGCTCTATGTTGGTGCTAGAAGCGCTAGGTGTTTGGCAAGATTTAGCCCCGTTTGTCACCGAAATATTACATGTACATGTCTCACAAAAAGGCTATTTAGGCATCACCACATTGCACGCTGAAGAGGTAGGAGTACCCGCCTTAGGCTACAGTATTCAATCCAGTGATTTAGGGCGCGTATTGTGGCAACATGTGAAACAATCCTCTCAAATTCAAGTACTGTGTCCTGCCAAAGTGGTGGACTTTCAAGAGCAAGGTGAGCGTGTTCAGGTTCATGTTGAGCAAACGTTGGATTTGAACACGGTCTCTATTGATATTGACGCAAAGTTGATTGTAGGCGCGGATGGCACCGACTCTCAAGTACGGAAAATACTAAAACTTCCCTTGGAAGAAAAATCTTATCAGGCCTTTGGCGTACTGGCCAAAATTGAAACCGAAGAGCACCCAAATAATTGGTCGTTTGAGCGCTTTACCGAAGAGGGTCCCGTGGCGTTACTGCCCATGAAAGGACATGCGCATAAAGCAGTTTTGGTGTGTCCAGAGCAAGACATTGAACGCATTAAAAAATTGAACGATCAGGAGTTTATCGCGCTGTTTGCCTCCAAAATGGGGGAGCGCTTAGGGGCTTTTACGAAAATAAGCCCCCGTGTGGTGTACCCTCTTAAAGAGACATACGTGGCTCAAATGTCAAAAGGGCGTGCCTTATTAATGGGAAATGCATCGCATACTCAGCATCCCGTGGCGGCACAAGGGTTAAATTTGGGCATTCAAGACATTGACGTGTTTTTAGCGATGGCGGCAAAGCAAACATTAACAGCCGACATTGGCCAACCTATTTTTTTAACCGACTATGCAGCATTAAGAAAACCCGCCCATGAAAAAGTAATGGGGTTAACCGATGGCTTGATTCAAATTTTTCAACATCGCTCTCCCATGGTAGGACATTTAAGGGGAATAGGCTTAATGGCAATGCAGGCAATGCCTTCGGTAAAACGCCGCTTTGCTCGATTTGCAATGGGGGGACAAAAATGAGTATCGCGGAACACGCTCTAAACGAGACAAGTTGGGATGCCATTGTCGTCGGCGGTGGCATGGTGGGCGCAACGGTTGCCTTAGGCTTAGGTCAACAAGGGATGAAGGTGTTGTTATTGGAACGACAAGCCGTTGATACCTCATGGGATTCAAACGCACCCTATCAAGTGCGCGTCAGTGCGCTCACCCGAGCGTCTGAAAATATATTACAAAATTTAGGCGCGTGGTCAGGCATTGATGCACGCCGTTGTCATCCGTTTACCGCAATGCATGTTTGGGATGACCGCTCTTCAGGTGAGATACATTTTTCATCGCAGGAGATGGGGGAGAAAAATTTAGGGTATACCGTTGAAAATAACGTGATTCAAGCAGCGTTGTGGGAACAGGTTCAAGCCTGCGATTCAATTCAGTTATTGCTCGGTCACACCATTCAATCACTTCGGTTTGAGCAGGGTAAGGCTTGGCTAGAGTTGGAAGGCATCGGCACGTTACAAACCGAACTGTTAGTGGGCGCGGACGGCGCACACTCTCAAATTCGACAGATGGCGTATATTGGGTTAGACACCCACGATTATGAACAGTGTGCGGTGGTTGGCTGTGTTAAAACCGAGTTGCCAACGCAAGATACGTGTTGGCAGCGTTATACCCAAGATGGGCCGTTTGCTTATCTGTCCATGGGGGAGAATATCAGCTCTATTGCGTGGTATCTGCCCACTGAAAAGATGCAGTGGGCATTGGATTTATCGGATACGGAATTTGCAGAAGCGGTCTCTAAAGCATCCGATTATCGTTTAGGATCGGTGGTTGAGGTTGGAGAGCGTGCCGCCTTTCCATTGACAAGACGACATGCAGAGCACTACGTAAAATCCAATTTAGCCTTAGTCGGCGATGCTGCACATACCATTCATCCTCAAGCAGGGCAGGGGGTTAATTTAGGATTGCTGGATGCCGCTGCTTTGATTGAAACGGTCTTAAACGCCAAACAAGCGGGTAAAGCATGGGGACGACGTTCTGTACTAAGGCGCTATGAACGTTGGCGTCGTGGTGATAACGCCATTGTACAACGTTCTATGGAGGCATTTGATTGGCTCTTTAAGCAAGACAATCGTGTAACAGGTACGGTAAAAACCACCTTTAGAAAAGGATTTTTACCGTTAGCCAATCGCTTAACCCCGCTTAAAAATTGGTTGATGAGTCAGGCATTAAATGGTCGAGAAGCCTTGCCTAAATTGGCTAAATTACGTTATTTTCACAAAAGCTAGTGTATGAAAAGTTTAAAGATTAAAGCCTTTTTAGGCGTTGCGGGTGTTAACCCTTTAGAGAGTGATCGAGCATTAAAAGTAGGAAAATGGCTTGAGGTGCTGGTGTTGTTTGCCTTGCTTGCGGTCTTTGTTCAGGTGTTAATGTACTACTCTGAACAGCAGTTAGAAGCCAAATGGTTCTCAGATCTTATTTGGGGGGTTTTTGTTTTAGAGTTGGTGGTGAACTTAACGCTGGTGCGTAATAAAGTACGCTATCTTCGAGAAAACTGGTTAAGCGTTGTCATTGTCTTTCTCGCCTTTCCTTGGATTGAATGGGGCAGTGACTGGGCGCTTATTATTCGTTCCCTCAGGTTACTGCTGTTTTTACGATTTTTTACCGCCTTTTTCAAAGGGGTCTCAGCGGTTTTAAACCGCAATCGCTTTGGTCAGATTTTATTAACGTTTGCATTTTTAATTGTGGGTGCGGGCGCGGTTTTTTCTTACATTGAAGATCGCCCCTTTATTGACGGTGCATGGTATGCAATTGTAACGGTGACAACGGTGGGCTATGGAGATGTAGTGCCGCACACTGACAATGGTCGAATTTTTGGTGCCGTCTTGATTTTATTTGGAGTATTGTTTTTTTCACTGGTCTCGGCGAATATAGCCGCCTTTCTAATCGGTTCAGACCAGCAGGAGTTGGAGAAGGATTTATTGCAATCGATGCAAGATTTAGAGGCGGGTTTGACGTATCAAGCTCAAAAAAATGAGTTGCATACAGAGCGATTAATTGCGCATATGACCAAAGAGATTGAGGCGCTTAGAGAGGAGTTAAGGGCGGCTCGAAAACGATAAAATAGACAGCGCCATTAGTTGTGCTTATGCCTTGATATAAATAAAACTTATGGTCATTGAGTTCTCTAAATAAGTTGATTGACATTTGTTGGGGAACGGCCTATATTCACCTCTTTCATAAAAAAACACGCTAGAACATAAGGGAATAATGTATGTCGGATAGACGTCTTCAGGTGTTTCATACTGTTGCAAAAGTAATGAGTTTTACCAAAGCGGCCGAAGCACTGCACATGACACAACCCGCTGTGACGTTTCAAGTTAAGCAGTTAGAAGATTTCTTTAATACCCGTCTTTTTGACCGTACACACAATAAAATTACGTTGACTGAAGCGGGTAAGGTGGTTTACGACTATTCGGCTCAGGTGCTTGAATTGTATGAGCGAATGAACAGTGATGTTCGTGAGATGACGGGCGAGGTCTCTGGTGCATTGGTAATTGGAGCGAGTACGACGGTAGCAGAGTACATGCTTCCCAGTTTACTTGGCGCATTTAAAAAGCAATACAGTGACGTTAACATTCGTCTTCAGGTCGGCAATACCGATGCCATTGTGGCGATGGTTGAAAATAATATGATTGATTTTGGATTGGTGGAAGCCCCTGTCCTAAATAAAAATTTAGATGTTCATGTGTGTCGTATTGATGAGATGCAATTTATTTGTCCGAAAGACCACCCCTTGGCGAAACGTAATAAGGTTACGATAGAAGACATTCGACAATATGGGTATGTCTCTCGTGAAGAGGGTTCTGGTTCTCGTGCAGTGATTGATACTTACATTCGAGAACAAGGAATGAAATATAGCGATTTAAACGTTGTGATGGAGCTGGGCAGCCCCGAAGCCGTTAAAATGGCTGTCGAATCGGATGTTGGGGTAGCCATTGTCTCCAGAACGACCTTGGTAAAAGAGTTAAAGTTGGATACCTTAAGTGCTATTCCACTCGATCCACCACTTTTAAGACCTTTCTCTCACATTAAGCAAAAACATAAATATCGCCACAAGGCGGTAGGTGAGTTATTAGAGTTTGCGGTGGAGTACTGTGATAAACGAACAAAAGAGCTGGGTTTTAGAGTACCAGAAGAGAATAAGTAATTTAAGGCCTTGGCACGAAAGAATGCTCGGACAAGGTGAATAGAACGTGTTCAAGAGAGGGGTCTTGGAGTATAAAAAAGGTTGAAATACACCTGTTTTTTGTTTTCGAATACCCTTCGTGCAAAGGTTAAGAGTCAATAAAATAAAGCCGTTATCCTACAAGGTAACGGCTTTATTGCTTGGTTCTTAAAGGTTATCCGAAGCAAACTGCGCCAAACGAGAGCGTTCTCCTTGTTCAAGCGTAATGTGTGCACTGTGCTCCCACTCTTTAAAGCGATCCACAACATAGGTTAACCCAGTGGTGGTTTCGCTGAGATAAGGGGTGTCAATTTGACCAATGTTCCCTAAA
>JAKITH010000082.1 GCA_021648185.1 Thiomicrorhabdus sp.
AGAGATTACCGATAAGAAACCAATAATTATTGTAATTGATGAGCTTGACAGATGCAGACCTGACTACTCAGTTTCTATGCTTGAATATATCAAGCACATTTTCAATATTAATAAGATTCAGTTTATTTTAGTTACAAATACAGAACAATTAAAGTCTTCGGTAAACCACTCATACGGAGCAAGCATCAACGCTCAAAAATATCTTGATAAATTTGTATCATATAGTTTCACGCTACCACAGATGATTAATCATCGTGAAGATTATGTATCTGTTGTCCATATGCAAGGCTTGTTAGAAGCTAGCACAGTACTCCAAAATTCTATCCTTGCAAAGCCAGGTATTTTTGAGCTCATAGAAATATTAATTAAAGTTAATCATTTATCATTAAGAGAAGTAGAAACCTTTGTAAGATATTTAGAGATATATCAAATAGTTACAGAAGATAGCGGGTTGGCAAATAATACAATTTTTGGTTTCGGGTTATTGAGGGTGTTAAGTGTATTCATATTTTGTTTTCATTGCAAGAAAGCCGAAACATTGTCCGGAGGGTCAATCGATTGTCTATTTATATCAGAAATTTTAGGAACGTCGTCATTATTAGATTTAGAGAGCGGTGACCGTGCAAATATTAACGACACCCTTGTTGCTCTATTTCGGGTCGAATCAAAGATGCCAGCAGGGGAGTTTGAAGCATCGTATGAAAAAAACCGTGAGGCGTGGGTGTATGAAATACGGGGCTTGTTTTCTGGCCCTGGCTTCTCGCTTGGTAGTGAGAAACTGCTAAATATTCTAACTGATACTATTTATGATTTGAAATTAAGCTAGTATGATGCAGTCAATAAAGACCTTGTATTGTCTTATTTTTTCATGCCCTTAATAAAGCGGAATACCAAAATGAATGCCGACTTTGTAGTGCTGTTTCTCTGGTGTTTTAGAGTAACCTATCACAGGACCATAGTGAAAGTGCTCACCTTCAAATAGGTAACTTGCTTCAATGTGGGTGGCTCTGCTTGACTCCCAATCTCCTTCATGATCTGCCCACTCAATGCCTTGAGAGAGTGTCACCGTCAGTTTGTCTGTGGGGTGTGCCGCAACGGACAGCATGGCGCCAAAATGGTTTTCAGACGCTAAGATGGTCTCAACCCCCGCACCAATTGAAAAATACCGTTGAATCCCTTGGCCAGAAAGTCGTTTCATAATATGAACGTGCAGGCTGGTTCCATCTATTTTTTCCTCTTCTAAACGTGCATAGCCAATGGAAAGTCCAAGCTCTATATCACTGTGTGCATGACTCTCATGAGAGGAGCTTTCCTCTTGAGAGTAGGCAAGCGTGGTTAGGCTTACCCAGCTAATGACAACATAAAAGCAAGTTTTAATGAGAAAGGGGAGGGGGGTGTTCATTTGCCATATTTCCTTTTTTTTGCGAAGTGTTTTTTTAAAAATGTATTGTAGAGGATGCTTTAAAGACATTTAATGTTTTTTAGATCGTACTTCATTAATAAGGAGAGAAAGGGCGGGTTAGATAAAGGATGAACATAGTATTAATGCTTTAAATTGATCATTGAATTGTCTATTTATATTAGTATATACTGAAATTGTCTTGATTTTATGATGATGACTTATTAGGAGTCTTCGGAGATGATTTAGGCCGTTAAATTAATAAAACTGGAGGTGTGTGATGAAAAAAGCAACATATATAGGTGTGTTTTTAAGCGTGGCCTTAGTACCGTTGGCAACGTATGCGGGTGGAATTCCTGATCGTGGTCCCATTCCATTT
Organism: Thiomicrorhabdus sp.; assembly: GCA_021648185.1. The sequence continues at coordinate 1,779 of JAKITH010000082.1, forward strand.
GAGGCTTATGATCAAGATGGCAGTGGAATGATTAGCCAACAGGAATTTACCTTTATTAAGGCAGAACGGCAGGCGAAGAGGCAGGCTGAAGGGCGACCTATGAGAGGAGCGTCTAATTCACCTTCTTTTGGTACGTTTGATTCCAACTCTGATGGTCAGATTAGTCGAGATGAATTGCAGGCTGGACAACGTGCGCAAATGGAAAAAAGGCGTTCTATGGGGGGCGGAATGGGCTCTGGGCAAGGTATGAGAATGTAAAAAAATAACCTTCTTTTTCAAACGGTATAGGAAGAAGGCTTAAGTTTTTTACGTAAATATTATGATGTAGCACTCTAGAGAGAGGGATCTCCTCTCTCTATTTTTTATCCGTGCACCCTTTCGTGCAAAGGTCTCTTATCAGGACAAATGTCCTAAAACTCCGTTTAGACCTATCCAGTAGGGGCTTTTGTCCTGAATCTCTTTAGTTCGTTCTTTGTTATACTTTTTCTTGTTTAGAGGCTTTTTGTACCATGAGGTCTCTTATTGATATTTAAAAAGGAGTAGGTAAAAAATGACTTTTCATAAGTGGGCTCTCATTCCGAGTATCGTTGTATTGTTGTCTTTAACAGCGTGCATTGATGGCATTGGTACTGAAGGGGATGATGATGACGATGATGATTATTCTAGGGTAGAGGTGTATATTCCTGTGGCACAGTACACGCCAGTAACAGGAAGGTTGTTAGCTTCTCAATGCGCGCAGTGTCATGGCACTAATGGGTATTCGGTAAATAGCTGGGATCGTTTGGTGGGCAGTGATGATATTGCTAGAGAGATGTATGAGTACAGTACGGCCCATATTATGGGTGCTCAAACAATTGGGTACACTCCGTCTGAGATCAGTGAAGTTTCTTACTATTTTTTAACGCAGTAATAAGGTTTTAATACAGGAATAGAAAAATGAATACAAATTTATCAAGAAGAACCTTATTGAAAGCACTTGGGTTGGGATCTTTAGCATACCTTGCACCAATGACATCCGCTTTAGCAAATACGAATCCCAAGGTGGTTGTCGTTGGGGGTGGTTTTGCTGGAGCTACGGCGGTTAAGTATTTAAAAAGATGGGGAGGGCTGAGTGTTGATGTGACACTGATTGAACCGAATGCGACTTATCATTCACCGATTTTAAGTAATTTGGTATTAAACGGTCAAAAAACGACGTCGAGCTTGCAGTTTAACTACAGTACGCACCAAAATAAATACGGTGTTAATGTTGTGAATGATCGTGTATTGAGTATTGATAAGCTGAATCAAGAGGTATTGTTAAGCGGTGGGGCAACGATCTCTTATGATAAATTAGTTCTAGCACCTGGAATTGACTTTATTCCGATAGCAGGGCTTGATTTTAATAAAGTACCTCATGCTTGGCAGGGTGGGGAGGGCATTGATTTATTAAAATCTCAAATAGAGACTATGGTGGATGGTGACGATTTTGTGATGACCATTCCAAAAGCACCATTTCGCTGTCCTCCAGGGCCTTATGAGCGTGCTTGTGTGGTGGCAGACTACTTAAAAAATGTGAAAGGTTTTGCCAGTTCTCGAGTGATTGTGTTGGATGAAAATCCTGACATTATTATTGAAACTGCAATGTTTCATGCACAGTTTGCGGGGTATGGCATTGATTATCGCCCGAGTAGTAGAGTTATTACGGTTAATTCGGATACGAAGCAGGTGGATTTTGATGAGAATGGCACCCTCACTTCTTTAACACCAAAAGTGTTGAATGTGATTCCTAATCAAAAAGCCGCTCAGCTTCTATTTGATGCTGGGCTTGTGATTGGTAATTGGGCACCGGTAAACCCATTGAGTTATGAGTCAACGCTGGATGCTAATATTCATGTTATTGGTGATTCACAAGGAACTGGACAGCCCAAGGCTGGGCATATTGGTAACTCTGAAGCGAAGGTGTGTGCCGATGCGGTGTTACGCATTTTGAATAACTTGGCGCCTGACCCAGCCCCTAAAACAAACTCGGCATGTTATAGTCCAGTCTCTCGCACAGCGGCCTCATGGCTTTCTGCGGTATATGAATATAATCCCACAACGAAAGAGATGCAGTTGGTGGCGGGTGCAGGATATCCTAAATCACAATACCCAACCACCAACCATTATTGGGATATGTTTAATTGGTCAGGTAATCTTTTTGCTGATACGTTTAACTGATAATTAATAGATCCTCAAAAAAGTACGCAACCAATTCATGCCGGCCTGATAAGCCGGCTTTTTTGTATAGGTTTGAGGCATGTTGTCGAACGGTTTTCTCTTTTGTCTCACGCACTTGAGCAATCTCTTCAAGCGTTAATCCCTTTAGTAACAACAAGGCGATCTCTTTTTCGCTCTGTGTTAATTGCCATGTTTGGAACTGTTCTTGAATGATTTTAGACAGTTCTCCCATGAGTTTTTGTGTCTTTTTTTGACTTTGACTGAGTTTTTTTCGAGTGGTTTTAAGGCTTTGTTTTACTTTGAGTAGATGGCGTTTTTGGCGTCTGTCCCAGGTTAACAGTAGACTAAAAGCGACCAAGGCGATGAGGCTCATAATGGCTTCAATGATAATGTGAGCATTAAGTTGCCCCATTCCCTCTAAGTCCATTAATATGTCAGTAAAGGAAATTATAAAAATTAAGCCGTAGCCGAGCAGTGAAAATTGCGTTCGAGTCATGAAATAATCTCTTTTTTTGAGGCTAAATTATACGGGATTTAATCGGCGGTTATGGCGTTTTTGGAGTTGTAATGCTAAGACGGTTAAAAAGAGTAAAACGCCTGAACACACTGCAATGGAGGCCGAAATAGAGCTGTCGAGTTGATACGCAAGGGTGTAGCCAATCGCCACTGAGGCTTGTGAATAAGCTACGGCCAGCCACAGCATGGTTTTGAGTGATTTGGCGACCAAGTAAGCACTGCTGGCGGGAATGACCAGCAGGGCAACCACGAGTATCGCGCCTACGGCATCAAAGGAGGCGACGGTGGTCATGGAGACCAGCGTCATTAAAAAGTAGTGCCAAAAGACAATATTGATGCCCAATGAAAGCGCGAGTTTGGGGTGAAACGCCACGGTTTGCAAACGGTTAAAAGACACGATAATACTGACCAGTACAATCACAAACACCACCGCAATCGCCCAGAAGGCTCTGGGGCCGATTTCAAAACCATCTTCTAAATTTTCTCCCCCCCCTATGTGCAATGTATCGAAGGGAATAAAGGCGATTTCGCCGTATAAAACACACTCTTGATCGATGTCTATTTGCCCAGTGTACAGTGACACTAAAATCACCCCTATGGCAAAAAATAGGGTAAACACAATGCCAATGCTGGCATCGCTTTGCAGTTTTCCCACACGATTTAGCGTGTCGCTAAGCCAAGCGGTGAGCAAACCAATAATGACCGCACCGCCCAACATAATCGGCAATGCACGGCTGTCGGTGATGAGGTAGGCCAGTACAATGCCAAGCAGTACCGAGTGGCTGATGGCATCGCCCATTAAGGCTTGACGGCGCAAAATTAAAAACACACCCACTAAGGCACAGGCAGCGGCAACCAGTGAGGCGGTGGCTAAAATCCAAATATCGTTGATCAAATTTTCTCCCCCCCCCTATCTGGTGACGTGTGACGAGCCTGTTTAGGGATTTGATTGCCATGTGGGTCTTGTTGGCTGTTGCTGAGTTCTTGTTGCAGTTGTGCCTCTTGAGCATCGGTTAAAATGTGCTCGATTCGTTCGGCCTGTTGGTGAACTTGATCGGGCGACAGTTGTGCTTGTTCGTTAAGGTAGTTTTCCCATAAACGATGAC
>JAKITH010000083.1 GCA_021648185.1 Thiomicrorhabdus sp.
AGTGCATCGGCAATAAACTCAGGCAAGCCCTTAAACGTTGGGCTATAACGTTGAGTAAATACCCCCTCTTGTAAAGGAAGCAAAAGAGGGGACAGCTCAACCCCTAATGTTAAGAATTCACTCGCGTAACTAAACTCAATTTGTTGGCGTGCATCCTCGCGTAAATAACCAACATCATGCCCAAATAATTTAACTAAAATCATAAAGCCTCCTTTGCCCTAAAGTGATTATACCTACCCAGCAAGAGCCATACGACATAAAGAGGCACATATACACTATAAAACCCGTTTTTAATGCATAAAAGAGCAAAAAAGCCACTTTAACGGATTAAAAAACTACTCTATGAAAAGCTTGAAGCCAAATAAAGTAGAGGCGTTATTGAAGACCCGCAGAGTTTTAAGGGACTTGTTCAGTGACCCCTTAAGTCACGGCGTTTTTTCTTCCAAATCCTTTCTGCTTCGTCCTCATCTGCACTGCGGTGGCACTCCACACAGTCTTTATAGTCTCGAATGCCCTCCTCAATATGCTCTTCTCGAATATTTGAGCGGCTATGTTCATGACAACCGTAACAAGTATAGTTATTGTAATCATTATTTACATGACACACCTCACACTCAACATTGTGATCTCGATCCAAAATAAAGTACTCATCGTGGTTAAACGTCGCAGGTTCCCACCCATCTGTAGAGTGACATTGTGCACAATTTCCCTCTACTTTTTGATGCAAAGCATCCTCTGGTGCGCTATGGCAACTGGCACACTGCTCTTGTACATCCAAGGCAAGCAACTCATGTGAAAACAGGCCTACAGCTCTAAAAGGCAATACCCCTTGATGGTCACTGTGACAAGCAACGCAATCGTCTTCCAGTAATTTCTGGTGAAAGGCAATGGTATTATCCTCTTTTGGAATCAACCGCCCTTCGGTCGTCTTAAGGCCAATCTCATCCACTTGATGACACTCAATACACTTTGTAGACGTACTGCCAATAAAAGGCGTATGACAAGCAAAACAGTCGTTGGTGAGTTCCATATGAGGTTCAATCAATTTACCAGGCTGAATCATATGCTGAGGATACACAATCATTAGCACGAACAACGCAAATAAATTAACCCCTAAAATGATTTTTACCCATTTATTTTTCATTTCCACTCCCAATACATCAGAATAGTCAAAATGTGCGCCAAACTTAAAACCGCAAACATAAAGGTAATGGGCAGATGGACTGAGCGCCATTTTTTCATCAAGTCTACGGTAACCGCCTCTCGAAACAGCTCTATTTCATCTTCCGCCGTATGTGCCTGTTGGGTCAACTCCTCTCGCTTTTCAGCCACAAAACGGCGTGAACGATTGAGTAAATAACGCCCCGTCATGCCACTGATGACCGAGATCATCATCGCCGCCAACGCAAGCCAGGGTAAAATAGAATAAAAATGAATGCCCGCATGCAATAAAATCAACAGCGCACCCGATAGCGTCAACAGTTCATGTAATTTCAGCAGGGTTTTAGGCTCTCCAAAATGAATTTTTTTATGTTTTCGCATCGAATAAAGCAGTGAGAGTAAAATCAGCATGGTGCCCACCACGCCTAACCAACGACCGATCCACTCAAGTCCCAATAGATGCAAAATGGCATCAATCAGAATGGCCAAACCAATCAGCGCAATAAACACCAATAGAAAGGGTAAAACTTCTCTGGTTAATAATGTCTCTTTCATACACTTCTCTTATGTTGTCTACGCTTCAAGAACAATATCGCTTTTAGGGGTCGCAATACACAAAAGGCAATGCCCCGATTTAACCTCAATGCTAGGCTCCGTGGTGTACTCAATCTCTCCCGACACCAAGCGGGTTTGACAACTACCACAACTGCCCGACCGACAACCCGATTCAACCGCAATACCATTTATTTCTGCCAACTCCAATAACGATTCTGCACGAGCATTCCATGAAATCTCTTTACCCGTTTTGCAAAAATCAATCTGAATGCGTTCAAGTAATTCCGCTTGTTTTTTCGATGCCTTTTTTGATCCCAGTGTTGAAGGTCCAAAAGACTCATAATGAATGTGCTCGGGCTCTACTCCCCATGCTTCCAATTCAGGGATAAGACTATTCATCATCCCGCCAGGACCACACACATAAAACTGATAATGCTTTAAAGGCAAGGTGAGTTTTAACGCATTGATATCAATCTGTCCTCTCACATGGTAATCAACACCCTCTTGATCTTGCTCCGTTGGCTCGCTGTAATAAGTATACATATTCAGGTTTTGATAACGCTGTTGCAGCGATAATAAATACGCTTTCATAATATGCTCTTCACCATTTTGAACGCCGTAAAAAAACCAAATTTCTTGGGTATAGCCCTGATCCAACAAGGTACTGAGCATGCTTAATATAGGCGTAACCCCAATGCCCGCTCCGACCAATACAATGGGAAGCCGTACTTCGGTTTTTAAATAAAACTGGCCTGTAGGGGCATTAACTTTAAGCGACACTCCTTCATTAACTTGATCAAACAGATGGTTAGAACATCGACCAGGGGGGTATTCGGGGTGATTTTCTGGCGGTAAAACACGCTTAACGGTGATGCGATAACAACACATCCTAGGGCGTTCTGAAATGGAGTAACAACGAAAAACAGACTGCATTTCATTGGATCCGTCTAAGTGAGGTAACGACAAATTTAAAGTCAAGAATTGACCGGGTAAAAAAGGTGCCAATGGCTGGCCATCTTTAGGCTTAAGATAAAAAGAGCAAACCGAATGTGAACGGTTTTCAAACACTTTTTTGTGCACCACAAACTCTCTAGCCCCCGTCCAAGCTAAATCAGCCTTTGGTGGATTAACAGGTTGCTGCTTAATGGGACGACTAACGGATTGGGCGAGCGGCTCCAAAGCCCCCTCTTTTTGCATTTCACGTTTACGGCGAAAAAAAACAAACAGTGCAAACGCCACAACCTGTATCACAATAACCGTAAAGACAATCAGTGCTAAACTTCCAGTTGTCATGCTTTAGTCCCTCTATTCAATCAACAGTAAACATCCGTTGGTTTGATTATAAAGACCAAAACTGAAATGAAACTGAAAATACCGCCTAAAATCAACATTAAATTTTAAATTGATGCACCAACTGATCCAATTTATTGGCTAAATTCTGTAGATCATGCCCCGCTTTTTCGGTGTTTTCAGCCCCTTGCACGGATTTCTCTGTCACCGAGTGAATTTGATGAATATTATTGTTCATCTCTTGCGCTAAACTGGTTTGTGCTTGTGCCGCACTGGCCATCTGCTCGCTCATTTGATGAATATCGTCCATTAAAATGGTCACTGGTTGCAAGGCATGCTTAGTCTCCTCAATGGCCTGACAACTCGATTCCGTCGCTTCACGCCCTTGCTCCACCATATTAACCGTGGAGAGCGTTGCGCGATGAATGTTGTCAATCATCTGTTCAATTTGCTTAGTGGAATCTTGTGTTCGTTTAGCCAAGCCACGCACTTCATCGGCCACCACCGCAAACCCACGCCCATGCTCGCCCGCTCTGGCGGCTTCGATCGCAGCATTAAGAGAGAGCAAATTGGTCTGTTCGGCAATGTCTCTAATCACGCTAACCACCATTCCAATAGCGTCACTCTCATGGCGTAACTGCTCCACCGCTTGGGTCATATTATCCATGCCACCAGACAATGTTTGAATCACCTCTACCGTACCCAATACTTTATCCCCCCCCTCTTTCACTCTATCGGCGGCTTGCTCGGTAGCACGTGCCGCATTATGAGAGTGGTTTTCGACCCGTTTCGACTGCTCGGTCATATTCGTCATCGAATCCGATAACACATGAGTGGCTTGCAACTGCTGTTGTGATCCCGCTTTGGCTTCATGAGTGATTTTCAGTAACTGTCCCGAAGACGCTTCCAGCTCTTGAATGGTCTGAGTCACCTCTTGCAACATACTCTGAATTTTGGCAATAAACTGATTAAAATACCCCGCTAACGCATTCATCTCATCTTGACTGCCCTCGTTATTCTGGGTTGGTAAGCGTCGTGTAAGGTCGCCTTTTCCCGTTGCAAACGCTTTCATTAAAGAAGAAACCGCTTGTATCGGCTCAACCACCGACGTGGTAATCCGTTTTGACACCCACATCCCCATCAACTGCCCAAAACCTGAGAGCAACAACAAAATAATAATATTATACAAACTGCTGTTTAAGGCACTTTCACTCTCCCGCGTCATCTCTTCAACGGCCTGATTTGAAAGCGTGATTAACGCCTCATCCAACTCATGAAAAATGGGCACAATATACTGTGACATCAACCAAGTATCGGTACGCCACTGGTCACTCTCATGCTTACCTTTTAATAACATGTAATGCTCTCGATAAGACTGATAAAGTGAGTCCATTTTCACTAACCAAGCACGATTGTCAGAGTTTAATAACGTCGCATGCCGAGTCGCAATTTGCGCTTGCAAGGCTTCAATTTGATTAAATTCCTGCTCAATTTTTTCCACCGATGAATCCGACTTTAACGCCAAATAAGCATACACATCGCTGTGAACCTGCAACCACGCAACCTGAAATGCCAAAATATCTTCTAACAAAAGCGCACTTGTCGAATTAAGAGAAGTTAAAAGAGAGGAAATCTCTTCTGAAAAAAGCGTCTGTAGTTCCGTGGAAAGGGGTTTTAAGTATTGGTCGGCATACGCCAAGGCAGGAAATTGTATGTGGGGAGACTCAACCGCCTCCTCCAATTGAGTGATCACGGGGGGCAATTTTTCTAATAAGCCAAAAAGATACTGGGAAGAGACCAGATGACCCTCTTCCAAACCGTTCATGTCCAAGGTATTTTTAAGCACCGTTTGCACGCCTAACAGCTCAGAACGATAGACCTCTAACTGACTCTCTTCTTGCGTGAGTACATAACGGTTTAATGCATTCAAACTTTTTTCAAGCAAAAAAGCCGTTTTAGCGGTTTCAATGGCAAACGGTTGCTTCTCTTCCACAATCTCAGCAATGTCCGAACGAACCATAGCTAAGTTCACCACCGCCTGAATGGTAATAACGGCAAGCACCAACCAAATTATCCCAAAGCCAAAGCGAATTTTTTGTTGAATCGACAGTTTTTGTAAAAAAGCATTCATGAGAGATCAAATCTTTATTTTTTGACAGTACCTCCCTGACAGCAATTTAAATGCCAATTAATAATTTTTTTTCTCCCCCCCCCTATCAAGGGTTTAACGTTAATTTCAAATAATACATTAAACCGACCGAAAGTGACTTCATTGTCACCTGTAAAAACCCTGTAAGCCATTGATAAAAAAAGGTTTCATCTTCGTAACAAAAAAACTAAAGGATACCGTCCCCTTTTTTCCACGGGCATATCTAGTAAACTGCTAAACTCACAGCCCATGCTTTTAAAAGACACTACCACGCTTAGTAAATTTAATGACGCTTTGTAGAGCCATAAGGGGGGGAAGAAATTTTAGAATTAAAAAAAATCTCCTCCCCCTATCTAATAAATTAAACGATAACCCTCTATCCAAATAACCA
>JAKITH010000084.1 GCA_021648185.1 Thiomicrorhabdus sp.
GCACTTACTTGCTCTTCATTTAAAGAGCGTCCCGGATAAAGCTTAACGACCACAGAAGCCGTTGGCGTTTGACGCTTACGAACAAAGACAGAGCGCTTAGGAAGACCCAGCATCACTCGGGCAGATTTAACCGCATTCAGTGATGCAACCGACTTGGCCAATTCACCTTCCAATGCGCGATGATACCGTGTGGTCTCTTTAAACTGAGAGATACCAAACCCCTGTTCAACATCCAGCAACTGGTAGCCCGTAGCGGCTTCTTTTGGAAACCCCGCGGCGGCCATTTTTAAACGTAAAGAGGGAACGAGTTCGGTTGGAACGAGAATGCCACCACTGGCGTGATCGATTTGATAATCCACGGCCTGCTGTTCAAGTGTTTGGACAATTTCACTTAAATCTTTCGCATCCATGCTACCAAACAGTAATGAATAAGGTTTACTTTGCGACCAAAATAACAACCCGATAATAAGAGCGATGGTGGCCGCTAGAGCAACCACCAAACTAATTTGTTTTGCGACAGACAGTGCCGTTAGATTATTTAACAGAGTAGACCCAGGCGTTTCTGGCACCTGAGGTTCGGGGGTATTGTTGATTGAGGCTTGCTGTTCGGCCATGGTTTAGTCTTCTACAATTCTCAGTAAGGGCGTAATTAAGAACACGTGAATTCAGGTTCAAGGAGATGCTTTAACTCTCCCAACACGTAAACTACATAGGCATATTAATAACCGTTTTATAAGCTTCTACCAACTTATTACGAATTTGCGTCATGGCTTGAAAGGATAAACTGGCCTTTTGCGCTTGTAACATCACTTCAGAAAGTTGCATATCAGGATCACCTTTTTCAAACCCCTTTTTCATTGCCCCTGCTTTATGCTGTTCCGTACTGACCGCTTCAACCGATTTTGCCAGCAAGTCGGCAAACCCATCTGCTTTTTCTTGGCCTGTTGGACTGGATTCCGTCAAATTTTCGACAGGTTTCGCCTGTGCCTGAGCAGCCAATGATCGCATTTGCAACATTAAACTTTGAGTATCAATCTGGCTCATGACGTCCTAAAACTCCAAAATAAAGGGGTTTGCATTCTTTTTATAAAATAAGTTATTGTCATTATCACATAGTTCATCCATCAAAAACAGCAATTGATGTGCCAAACAGTCATTAGACCCTAATTCGCAGATAGAAACATGAATTAGAGTGTAAGTAGTTGATGTGCATAGTGAACGCAAAAAAGACAACGTCACCTTATTGGTGATACGTTATTTTTTGCGTTTGCTAGGCGCATTAAGGACTTGCGCTATAAACATATTTTCTATCTACGGGTTAGGGCTAGACTCCAATCTATTACGGAACCTCAACACCCTGATCTTTTAACTTAGCCAACTTATAACGCAAAGTTCTAGGGCTAATATTCAGCGTTTCCGCTGTCTTTTGTCGATGCCCTCCATTTAGCCTTAGGGTGTCTAAAATCAACTGCGTCTCTCTTGCCTTTAAATCCATAGGGTACTCAATGGGCTTAAAATCATTTTTTTCTATCGAAGCAACATTCACATCAGGAACGGGCGCTTCTACTACAGGCTCTGCAATTTTCTCCCCCCCCCCTAATGCTGAGAAGCACTCATTATCCAGTAAAATATCATGCTCTCGGATGGTATCGCCCGACATCATCAGCAACGCGCGTTGAATCACATTGTCTAACTCTCTAATATTCCCTGGCCACGGGTACTCAATTAAACGCTTCATTGCGGGTGCCGACACCATTGGCTCTACTCGTGTTGCGCCACAATGACGATGTAATAACCGCTCTGCAATCGCAGCAATGTCTCTAGGACGCTCTCTCAAAGGCGGTAAATGCATTGGAAACACATTCAGTCGATAAAAAAGATCTTCACGAAACGTACCTTTTTGAATCGCACTTTTCATATTCACATTGGAAGCGCTTAATACCCTCACGTCCAATTGAATGGTTTTTAACCCCCCTATGCGCTCTACCTCTTTTTCCTGCAATACACGCAATAACTTCGCCTGCAACTCGGGCTTCATCTCACCAATTTCATCCAAAAAAATGGTGCCATGTTGCGCTTGTTCAAACTTACCGGGCATGGCTTTGGCCGCGCCCGTAAAGGCACCTTTATCATGACCAAACAAAATGGCTTCCAGCATCCCTTCTGGAATCGCGGCACAGTTAATTGCAACAAACGGTTGCGTTGCTCGCGTTGACTGACTGTGAATATAACGCGCAAGCACCTCTTTACCCGTACCACTCTCACCACTGATTAAAATACTGGCATTACTTTCGGCTACTTTTTTAGCCATTGTTTTGAGTTGTTGCGAAGCAGGATCGGCCACCACAAAATCATCATCACGAGAGGCATCCCGATTAAAATAAATTTTAGCTTTTTCCACTAATACGCTGGCTTCAAATGGTTTTACAATGTAATCCACACTGCCGGCCTTCATCGCATCTACGGCTTGCTCAATGGTTCCATAGGCGGTCATCAATACCACCGGCAAGTAGGGCTTAATGGCTCTAATTCGAGTCATTAACGTGTAACCGTCCATGCCGTCCATACGAATATCACTGAACACCATGCCAATCTCATCATCCAATGCCACCAGTGCTTCTTCTGCACTGCTGACGGCAATCACCTCAAACTCATTTAAAGAGAGCGTATCCACCAAAGCTTCTTGCAGTTCCGAATCGTCTTCAACCACTAAAATTTTTGCAATACTCATTCCAGCTCCTTAACCGTTATTAATGGCAATCGAATCCCAAATCGTGAACCATGCCCTACAATGGATTTTACCCAAGCCGTGCCACTATGGGCTTCGGCAATGGCTCGCACCACCGCCAATCCCAGCCCTGTCCCTTTTGCTCGACTGGTGTAAAAGGGCTCAAATATCTTTTCAAGCAGTAAATCATCCACTCCTGGGCCATTATCAACCACCACTAAATCCACTTGTTTTTCAGAGAGCTGATTCACCAACACCTGAATTTGAGCGTGCTCACCAACCACATCAATGGCATTACCAATTAAGTTTTGCAATGCCGTTAACAGGGCATCCTTGTCCCCCATGACCCTCAAACCTTTCGCCACAGGCTCAAAACAAACATTACTTTGAGAACACGCAACTTGCGTCTCTACATTTTTTTCGAGTTGCTCTAACAGTTCAGCCAACTCAATACACTGCTCGCTGCCTTTCCCCCCTCGTGCATACTGCAACATGTCTTTCACCAACCCCTCAAGGTGGTTCAAGCTATTCAGCGCTTTGCCAACAAACTTCTCCCGTTTATCCTCGGTAAGGTTTTCCGAATTTAATTGAGAAACATAGAGCAATGCTGAAGAGAGCGGTGTTCTAATTTGATGTGCTAATGAAGCCGCCATCTCGCCCATGGAGTGCAAACGTTGATGCCGACTCACATGGGCTTGCAACTGACGTGCCGAGGTCACGTCTTGAATTAACAGTATTTTACCGACCGCTTCATCTAAATGCGTTTCAGATAACTGGTACACCACCTCATCATGCGTAATGAGTTCCCCCGCATCATTGGCCAGTAAAAACACATTCATGACCACAATACTCCAGTCACGCCCTAACGCATCGGCACCTAAAATAGCCTCAGCACTCGGGTTCATTTCAACCACTTGGTCTTGCTCATTTAAAACAATGACACCCGCGGGCAATAAGTTTAACAAACGACTCAGTCGATCTACGACCTGACGCTTCTCTTGATCACTTTTAGCCAGCTGTCCCTGAAGGTGAACCACTTGCTCTTGTAGCCCATCATAGGCATTGGTCAACTGCATCGAGGTTGCGTTAAACAGTTCAAATGCCTGCTCTAACTCTTTTAATCGATTTTGTTCCACTTCATTGAGCATGGGGAGCATCCAGTTTACGTCAGTTCATATTTTCGAATTTTTTCAACCAACGTAGTGCGATTGGTTTGCAATAACTTTGCTGCTTGAGAAACATTCCCATCTGTCTGGGCAAGGGCTTGCTGAATAAGCTGTACCTCCATATCCACTAAATAAGACTTTAGATCAATGCCTCCTTTTAAATCCGCTGGAGCCATTGCTGGTGTCTGAGGTGATACAACCTCCACATCAGGTTTATCGAATACCTGAACAACTGAAGCGTTTTTTTCACCCCCCTCTTTTATAGTGGACGCGACGACCGTTTCCGATTTTTTAGCCGGTTTAATGAGTTCTACCCCATCGGGAAGAGGCACTTGATACTTCTTAGGAAGGTTTTCGTACTCAACGGGCAAGGCAGGAAATAGAATCGATAAGCGTTCCACTAAATTAGCCAACTCCCTTACGTTTCCAGGCCAAGGGTAGTGTTGCAACGCAATAATAGCCTTCTCTGTTAAAGCAGGGGCTTTACGCCCCATCGCTTGAATTTTCTGCAACAAAAACGCAAGTAGATCTTCAATGTCCTCAGGACGTTCACGCAAAGAGGGCATCTCAATTGGAAACACGTTCAAACGATAAAATAAGTCCTCACGAAACTCTCCCGCCTCAATACTGTCCTCTAGGTTTCGATGGGTTGCTGCAATCACTCGAATATCACACTGAAAACTTTTGTTCCCCCCCACTCGCTCATACGTTCGTTCTTGCAACACTCTTAACAGCTTCACTTGCATGGGCAAAGGCATGTCCCCTATTTCATCTAAAAAAATAGTGCCTTTTTCCGCCATCTCAAAACGACCTTTTCGAGCGGTAATTGCCCCCGTAAATGCGCCTTTTTCATGGCCAAATAGCTCACTTTCAAGCAGTTCTGCGGGAATAGCGCCACAATTAATGGGCACAAAGGCACGACCAGCACGCTCAGAAAGCTCATGCAACACTTGTGCAACCACCTCTTTACCCGTACCGGACTCACCTAAAATAAGAACCGTCGCATCGGTTTGTGCCACTTGCTGAATAAGGGTTTTAACCTGCTGCATCGCAACACCATCACCCACTAGAGAAGAAAAAACATCTTGAGACATTTAGCCAGCCGCCATTCATTATTTACAATTTCAATACCCTTTATATAGGGCTTTAAAGCAAATGTCAAAAAAATGGCAACCTTTTGAATAGATATAAAAAAACCCACTAAAAAGTGGGCTTAAAAAGTAAAAACCATAAGAAGATATACCTACTTGATATACCCTCCAATAAATTAGTTTTTCTCTTGATCTACAATTTTATTGGACGCAATCCAAGGCATCATCGCACGTAATTTTTTACCTACAACTTCAATACCATGCTCTTCATTATTACGGCGCGCAGCGGTCATAGAAGGATAATTACTTTGCCCTTCTAAAATAAACTGTTTTGCATACTCACCAGACTGAATTCTCGCTAACGCTTCACGCATTGCACGACGAGACTCTTCGTTAATAACTTTAGGCCCCGTAACATACTCACCGTACTCTGCATTATTAGAGATTGAGTAGTTCATGT